>CALMPZ010000417.1 GCA_937871645.1 uncultured Polymorphobacter sp. | reverse complement strand
GATCTTCTAATTCGTCCGCCACGGCATTGCGCCTGCGGCGTCGCGCCACGCGATGATCGTCACGTTTTTCTGGTCGTCGTCGATGGTGGCATTCGCGGCGATGGTGACGGGGCGTTTCACGCTGCCCACCGCTGCACTGGCGCTGTCCTGCTATCCGGCGCTGGCGCTGGGCAACGCCATCGGCAGCAAGCTGTTCGGCCATGTCAACGAAGCCGCGTGGCGCGCGGTGACGCTGCTCATCATGGCGGCGGCGGCGCTGGGTGCCGCCTACCGCGTCCTCGGCTGACGCAGCGCCAGCAGCAGAAACACCAGCGCCAGCACCAGCGTGACGATATGGCCATAATGGCCGGGCGGGTGGTGGCTGCCGCGCGAACCCTTGCCGAACCACGCCGACCAGCCGCTCAGTGCCTGCATGACGATGACCATCAGCAGCGCCAGCGGCACCAGCGGCCGGTAGCGCAGCGCGATCACCAGCAGCAACAGCCCGAACGCCATCTGGATCGCGCCATACCAGGCAAATACCGCGATGATCGTCGGGCCGGCAGAACCAAGGTTGGTACCGGCAATCACGCCGGCGCCGCCGTCGGGCAGGAAATAATGGATGGCGCCGGGGATGATGGTCATCACCGCGGCCAGCGCCAGAAACCACGCCGACACGGCCGCCCCGCGGTACTGGTCGTTGGTCGAAGCCGGCAGCAGACTCAACCGAGCGTGCCGCGCGTCTTGATGTTGAGCTGGCCCGCCAGTCCGGCGTCGCGGTGGCGTGCCAGCTTCGCGTATTCGGGGTCGTTGACCATGGCGCGGAACGCCGCAAGGCTGGGGTATTCGGCGAGCGCCACCATGTCCCACAGCTCCTCGACTTCGCCAAGCATCAGCCCGGTCACCGGTCCGGCGTACCCTGGCTTGCCGCCCGCCGCGACCATCATGTCGCGGACCTTTACGCCGTAGCGCAGATAGGCGGCCATGCCGGGCAGGTCGGCATCACTACCGTCTTCATACGCAGCTTTCTCGCGGAATTTGAGCAGGTTGACCATGACAAACGGGCCGTCTTCGGTGCCACCGAAAAACGCCTGCGCCTGTTCGGCCGACGGATGCACCTGGTTGACGACTTTCACGCAGCTTCCCCTTGGACGTTATATTGACACTATAAATGTCATATTGCCGCGCAGGCGTCAACGGGTGGCAGCGACGCCCGTGTGCGTGGGGGAGGCGAGCAGATCGTGTTCGATCTGCGCGCCAAGTTCGGCGATCTCGGCGACCAGCCGCAACCGCACCGGCGCTGCCGCCACCGCTGCAACCCCGAGCCGGATGCCGTGCGCCATCTCGAGCGCGAAGCGCGTGCCGCTCCAGTTCTCGGCCAGCCACGACTGGGTTGTCACGCCGATGATGCGCAGCAGGAAATCGGTCAGCGGCTGCACCGCGATGAACGCCTCGAGCTCGCCCGCCGCCACGGCATCGCGCACAAAACCGGCCCAGAAGGCGCGGCCTTGCGCCAGCATCTGGTCATGGATTTCCGACGCCTCCATACCGAGCGTGGCACGAAACAGGCCGCGGTAGAATTGCGGGTCGGCGCTGTAATGCGTCACCACCAGCGCCGTCGCATCGAGCAACTCGGCGACCGGGCTGGCATGGCGGATGCGGCCGAGCCTGGCGTCGAAATCCTCGAACTCGCGGCGCACCACCAGCCGCATGATCTCGCCCTTGCTGCCCGCCAGATTATACGGCGTCGCGGGGCTGACGCCGGCCCGCGTTGCCAGTTGCGTCATCGAAAACCCCGCGTCACCGCTTTCGCGCACCAGCGTGCGCGCGGAGTCGACCAGATGGGCGATGCGCGCGCTGCGGCGCTCGGCGGATAGCGCCATGCCTCAGCTCGCCGCGATGTTTTCGTAATAGGGGATCATGATGTCGCGGCTGCCTTCGGCCAACTGCCCGAGCATCGCCACCGTCGCCGGGTGGACGACTTCGGCATCGGTCATGATTTCCACCAGCGCAGGCTTTCCGCTCGCAAACGCCCGCGCCATCGCCGGGGCAATCTCCGCAAACGCCGTGACACGCTCGGCATGACAGCCGAACGCGGCGGCGATGCTGGCGTATTGCGTCGACCCGAGCTTGGTGATGACGTTGTAGTTGGCGCCGTACATCATCTGCTGGCCATGGATCGACATGCCCCAGACCTGGTTGTTGAGGATGACCGTGACGATCGGCAGCCGGTGCCGGACCATCGTGTCGAATTCCTGGATATGGAAGCCCATCGCGCCATCACCCGTTACCTGTACGACACGACGGTCGGGATGGGCAATCTGCATGCCGATGGCAAACCCCGGCCCGATACCGAGGCAGCCGAGATAGCCGTGCGACAGCACCCGCGCCGGCGCATCGACCGCGACCGTGGCGGTGCCCCAGCTCGACGATTCGCCGCCATCGAAGACATAGGCCGCGTCGGTACCGGCAGCGTCGGCCACCGCCTTGGCGGCGTGATAAGGGTGGATGCCGCCGGCGACTTCGGTGTCGGGACAGGCACTGGCGGCGAGCGCCTTGGCGCCGGCAGCGCGCGCCGTCCAAGCACTTGTATCGGGCAGATCCACCGTCGCGAGCGCCTTGGCCAGCGCCGTCAGCGTCTGTGCACAGTCGGCAGCAATCGGCAGGTCGATATCGCGCAACCGGCCGATTTCGCTGGCATCCGAGTATATTTGCACGACGTGCGCGTCATGCGGCACCAGCGCCCCCGATCGCCCGCCGAGCATCAGCCCGAGCCGCGCACCGAGCAGGATGACGAGGTCGGGCGCCCCCGCGCCAATCATCGGCAGCACCGCGAGATTGCCCGCCGCCCCCGCGTCGCAGGGGTGGCCGGCGGGGAGCAAGCCGTACGCCTGCGGCTTGGCGAACACCGGCAGCGGCAGTTTGGCCACCAGCGCGCGCAACGCCACCGCGGTTGCCGCCGAAGCAGCTTCGAGGCCCGCGACGATGACCGGGCGCTCGGCGCGCAGCAGTTGCTCGGCCAGTGCGGCGATCTCTTCGAGGGCAGGCGCCGGCTGCGGCCGCACCGCCAGTCCGGCCGATGGCGTCGCCTGCGCGCCGGTGACGCTCATGTGCAGGATATCGATGGGGATTTCGAGCACCACCGGCCCCTTGCGGCCGGTCATCGCCTTGCGGATCGCCATCGCCGTCAGGTCGCGGACGCGTTCGGTGCTGGGGATGCTCAGCGCCCATTTCGCGGCGGGGCGCGCCATGGCGATCTGGTCAATGCCGCCCTGCAGCGGGTTGGTTTCGACTTCGCGCAGCGGCGGCGCGCCGATCAGGAACAGCACCGGCGACGCATCGAGCTGGGCATTGGCAATCGCGCTGATGGCGTTGGTGAACCCCGGCCCGGCGGTGATGATGCAGACGCCGAGCTTGCCGGTGGTGCGCGCATAGGCGTCGGCGGCATGGCCCGCGGCGGCTTCGTGGCGGAAGTCGATGAGGTCGATGCCCTGGTCAGTGCAGCCTTTGAACAGCGCCTCGTGATGGCCGCCGTGCAGCGCGAAAATCTTGGTCACCCCGGCATCATGGAGCGTCTGCGCCAGCAGGTCGCCGCCGGTATAACGTGCTTCGGGACTCGACATGCCATTCTCCCCAAATCAATGCTGCGGTCTTGCATTTCGCCGCCGAAGTGTATTTATAGTGCAATATAAATAAGAAGTCGAGTTGGCAATTTTTGGGGAGTGGAACATGCGGTTCAAGGACAAGTCGGTCGTCATCACCGGCGGCGCATCGGGCATCGGCGCGGCGGCGGCGCGGCGCTTCCATGCCGAGGGCGCGAAGGTCGTCATCGCCGACCTCAACGACACGATGGGCGAGGCGCTGGTCGCCGAACTCGGCGCCGGCCGCGCGCTCTACCAGCACACCGATGTCGCCGAC
>CALMPZ010000416.1 GCA_937871645.1 uncultured Polymorphobacter sp. | reverse complement strand
GCACGGCCCGAAATTCTCAAGATGGTCAAGGCGCTGCTCGACACGCGGATGGGCGACCGGGTGACCGAAATCGAAGCTGCCAGCAAGGCGCGGCACTGAAGGCAAACGGACGGGGCCGCACGGTGAACGGCGGGTTGGGGGCAAGGTGACAGGCAGAACAGAAACCCGCGGCACGCTGTTGCCGTTCGTCGCCGCGCTGTTGGTGGTGGCGATCGCCTGCCGCCGAACGCTCTTCGGCGTGCTGCGCTACGACGACTATAAGTTCACCGATATCTCGCCTTACAATATCGCCGTCCTGACCCCGAACTATTTCGACAACGGCTTCATCCGGCGCGGGCTCGGCGGCAGCATCATGTATCTGATCGACGGCGGCTCGGCGGCGCATGCCGGGTCGGCCGCCGCAATCTACCAATTGTTCGGTGCGGTCATGCTGGCGCTGCCGATGGCGCTGATGTTGCGACGGCTGATGGCGCGCGATGACCGGCTGTGGCGCTGGTTCGCGCTGTTCATGCTGGTGTCGCCGCAACTGTTCTGGGGCTGGAGCCGCGAGCCCGGCCGCAGCGATATGCTGATTTGCGGCATCATCGCGTGGAGCGTGCTGGCGACGCTCGGCAGGCGCTACATCGTTGCGGCATTGCTGTTGTTCATCGGCTCGCTGATACACGAAACCGCGATCATCTACGGCGGCCCGATGCTGGTAGCGCTGTGGTTCCTGGCGTTCCGGCAGGGCAAGGCGACGCTGGCGCACGGCGCCGGTGCGTTGGCGCTATTGTTCAGCCTGCTGGTTGCCACGGCGCTGGCGCAACTGCGCTTTGGCGATGATGTCACTGCTGTGGCCGCGACGGTGCGCGGGGCGCGGCTGGTCGCCGACAATGCCCGGATTTTCGATATCGGCACCTATCTGACTTGGGGCGGCTTCCGCGCCATCGACACCAGCCTGTGCATGGCGTTCAGCGACCGCGCGGTGCCATGGGTGATTGCCGCGTGCTTTGTCGTGCTGCTGGTCAACTGCCGCGTGCTGTTCGACCGTTCGCTGTTGGTCAAATGCCTGCTCGGCTTTGTCGCGCTGGTGCCGATGATCTTCATGTCGGCGATTGCTATCGATCATGGCCGCTGGCTGATGTTCGCTGTCGCCAATGCCTGGATCGCGGTGGTGGCGGTGCGCGCCATGGGCATCGAGACCGCGCAACCGACCGTGCGTGACCGGCGCGTTTCGGGCGCGCTGCTGGCCGCGCTGGTGCTGATGGGCCCGGCTTCGGCGCATTACCCGAGCTATCTTGCCGAAAAGCTGGTGCCGCGCATCTTCACTGACAACCACCCGAAGTGGCTACAGGATTGCACCCCCGACTGGCAGGCGACGCTCGGCCCGCCCGAAGTCGCACCAGCGCCCTGAAACGTTGCGACAATCAATGCTTGTTGGCGACTGCACAATGCTGCGATATGGTCGCGTCAGTAGCGCGAGCGCGCGCATTCAGACAGGGGCTAGGGTTTTGAGATGACACGGCTGGTCGTCATCGGATCGGGCGCGATGGGGCTTGCCGCAGCGTGGGAAGCAGCGCACGCCGGCCACGACGTGACCTTGCTCGAAGCCGGCAATGTCGCCGGCGGCATGGCGGCGCATTTCGATTTCGACGGGCTGTCGATCGAACGCTTCTACCACTTCATCTGCACCACCGATTTCGCCACCTTCAAGCTGCTGGGCGAACTCGGCATCGCCGATAGCTTGCGCTGGCGCGCCACCACCATGGGGCATTTTTCGGGCGGGCGGCTACACGAATGGGGCAACCCCGTCGCGCTGCTGCGCTATCCGGGGATGAGCCTGTGGGCACGGCTGCGCTACGGCGTGCTGGCGTTCGTGTCGACCCGCCGCGA
>CALMPZ010000415.1 GCA_937871645.1 uncultured Polymorphobacter sp. | reverse complement strand
CCGCCGCCGCCCTGGCCGGCGGCGAGGCACATGAAGTCGGGATCGACATCATCGACGACGCCGGCGATCGGCCCGAGGCGGTTCATCGCGGCGGATTCGAGCGCCTGCATCGGGAACGGCTTGGCGGTCTGGCCTTCGAAGTCGCGGGTCGAGCGGTTGGCGAGCGCGCGCAGCGTCTTGCCGGTGAAGACCTTGCTGATCACGGTGTCGCTTTCGTTCATGGCGACCAGCGCGTCCTTGTAGGGCTGGCCGGCGTGGGCTTCGGCGCTGGCGATGAAGCGCGTACCCATCCACACGCCCTGGCAGCCCATGGCGAGCGCGGCGGCGAGACCGCGGCCATCGAACAGACCACCGGCCGCGATGACCGGAATATCGACGGCATCGACGCACTGCGGCCACAGCGCGACGGAGGCGACGCTGCCGGTGTGGCCGCCGCCTTCGGTGCCTTGGGCAATGATGACGTCGCAGCCGGCTTCGGCGGCCTTGACGGCGTGGCGGACGTTCCCGGCCATGCACATGACGATGACGCCGGCTTGCTTCAGACGGTCGATGATCGCCACCGGCACGCCCAACCCGGCGATGAACGCCTTGGCGCCTTCCTTGATGATGATGTCGACGCTGGCGGTCAGCGATTCGGGTTGCGCGGTCAGCAGGTCGACGCCGAACGGCTTGTCGGTCAGCGCTTTGACGGCGCGCATCTGTGCGCCGATGAATTCGGGGGTGCAGCCCGCCATGCCGAGCGAGCCGAAGCCGCCGGCGTTGCTGACGGCAGCGGCGATTTCGGCGTACGATACGCCGCCCATGCCGGCGAGCAGCACCGGGTGTTCGACACCGAGCAGGTCGCAGATCGGGGTATGGATGGTCATCGCGCGTCTCCCAAGGTTCTAGTTGACGTTAACGTGAACCAAGCGATGCGCGCGGTCAAGCGCCGGTGCGCTAGTTGCCGAGAAAGCGTGCCGATCGCACCCGCCCGCCCGCGGTCGCGCCGAGCGACGAGCGGTTGCCACGTACGCTGGTGCAATGGCCGCGGAAATTGGTCTGGCTGCACAGCCGCCAGCGGCCATGCGCGCGGAAGCTTTCGGTACGATCACCAAAGCCGTACCAGCGCAGGTCGCTGACGCTGGTCGTCAGCCGGACACGCTGGCCGCGGAAATTGGGCTGCGAGAACAGGTCGATCGCCGCCCAGCGCCCGACACCGCCGCCACCGGTATTGATATTGACGTTGACCGAATTCTGCGCGGTCGCCGGCAGCGCCACGAATGCCAATGCCACAGCCGCCACATGCACCAATTTGCCCAACATCGTCCCGTCTCCCCACGCGCACGCCAATGCCGCGATGCTAGTGCCGGCCACGGCGTTGGACAAGCGCCAAGCAAATTGTTAGCCCACATCATGCCCGCCCCCGCACCGGAGTACCGCCGATGACAACAACTGTTGCCAAAACCTCCGGCGGCAACGTGGCGCTGACGCTGTGCGCGGTCATCCTGCTCGCCACCGCACTGCATCTGGCGCGTGTGGTGTTCGAACCGGTGGCGTTCGCGCTGTTCCTCGTGGCGCTGGTCTGGCCGCTGCAGCGCACGCTGGCGTCAAAGCTGCCCAAGGGGCTGGCGCTGATCATCACCATCCTCGCGACGTTCGCGGTGCTGACGGTGTTCGCGCTGGGCGCGGCGTGGAGCGCCGGGCAGATCGGCGGCTGGGCGATGGCGAATTTCGGCCGCGTCCAGGCGGTCTATGTCGATGCGACGGTATGGCTGGAGGCGCAGGGGCTGCTGGTCGACGGCGTCACCAGCAACAGGCTGGCGCCCGCGACGGTGATGTCGGTGTTGCAGACGCTGGCGGCGCGGCTGAGCGATACCACCGGCTTCATCATGCTGGCGTTCGTGTTCGTCGTGCTCGGGCTGCTCGAAGTCGAACCGATTGCCGCGCGGCTGCGCAAGCTGGCGGGCGACGATTGGGACCCCGCCGAAGCCGGCGCCAGCATCGCCAAAAAGTTCCAGACCTATATGCGCGTCCGCGGCGTCGCCAGCGTGTTGACCGGCACGTTCACGGCGCTGTTCGCCTATGCCATCGGGCTGCAACTGCCGCTGGCCTGGGGCGTGCTGGCATTCATCCTCAACTTCATTCCGTTCATTGGCCCGCTGATCGTCGTGGTGCCGGCGATGATCTTCGCCGCGGTGCAGTTCGGCAGCTGGCAGATGGTGCTGCTGGTGGCCGCCGGCATGACCGCGATCCAGTTCGTCATCGGCAGCTACCTCGAACCGATCATGGCGGGCACCGCAGTGTCGGTGTCGCCGTTCCTCGTGCTGCTGTCGGTATTCCTGTGGGGCTTCCTGTGGGGTATCCCCGGCGCGTTCATCGGCGTGCCGATGACCATCGCCATCCTGACGGTGTGCGAACAGCGCCCGTCAACGCGTTGGATCGCCGAGCTGCTGGCGGGGCCGGAGAAGAAGTAAAAGAGCCTCCGGCGGGCAGGGGTGACCCCTGCACCCGAAATTTGGACCGTCATCCCGGCGAAAGCCGGGACCCATCTGCGGTTCAGCAGGCGCTTTTGCAACTGGCAATG
>CALMPZ010000414.1 GCA_937871645.1 uncultured Polymorphobacter sp. | reverse complement strand
TGGCGCGGACCTTTGCCTGGCTGCGGCCCAATGATCTGGTGTGGAACTATGTCATCAACTTTTTCCTTGACGGCGAGGACCCGCCGGCGTTCGACATATTGTTCTGGAACAATGACGCGACCAACCTGACCGCGCAGCTGCATTCGGACTATCTGCGGGTGTACGAGGAGCAGCCGTTCGCCAACCCCGGCAAATCCGAATTCGCCGGCCACAAGGTCGACCTGACCAAGGTGACCTGCGACTTGTTCATCATGGCCGGCGTCACCGACCACATCACGCCGTGGAAGGCGTGCTACCGCTCGACGCAGCTGTTCGGGTCGAAGAACATCGACTTTGTGCTCTCGCATTCGGGGCATATCCAGGCGATCCTCAACCCGCCGGGCAACCCCAAGGCGAAGTTCTACCGCGCCCCGAGCAACCCGCCGACCCCCGAAGGCTGGCTCAAGGGTGCCGAAGAAATGGCCGGCAGCTGGTGGCCGTATTGGCTGAACTGGCTGAAGGCTCGGTCGGGCGGGCAGGTGGCCGCCCCCAAGGCGATGGGCAACAAAAAGCATAAGCCCGTCGGCAAGGCGCCCGGCGACTATGCGTTGAGCTAAATTTACTATCGTCATCCCGGCGAAGGCCGGGACCCATCGGCAGCGAAGCCGGCACAAGCGTAGACGTTCATGGGTCCCGGCCTTCGCCGGGATGACGGAAATGAAGCGAATCAACGGACAAGTTCAGGACCCGCAAATGACGTCACCCGAACCCATCTACACCATGGTCACCATCCACGGCCGCACCGTGCGCATGGCAAGATGGCCGGCGCGGGGCAAGAACCCGGCCGAACGCCCGCTGCTGTTCTTCAACGGCATCGGCGCCAATATCGAACTGATCGCACCGCTGGCGGCACGCATGCCGAACCGCGAAGTCATCACCTTCGACATGCCCGGCATCGGCAATTCGCCCAATCCGACGCTGCCGTACCGGCCGTGGATGATGGCGGCGATTGCCGACCGCATCATGCACGAGCATGACCATGACAAGGTCGATGTGATGGGCGTCAGCTGGGGCGGAGCGATGGCGCAGCAATATGCGCTGCAGCACCCGAACCGCGTCGGCCGGCTGATTTTGGTGGCGACGACGGCGGGCATGCTGATGGTGCCGGGGAAACTGTCGGCGCTGACCAAGATGGCCGACCCGCGGCGCTATATCGATCCCGATTTCATGCTCAAGAATTTCGCGACGCTGTACGGCGGCTCGACCGAGGGTTCGGACGGTCACACGACGCGCATCAAGGCGCCGACCAAGACCGGCTATTTCTATCAGTTGCTGGCGATGCTGGGCTGGACGAGCGCTTTCGCACTGCCGTTCCTCAAGGTGCCGACGATGATCATGATGGGCGACGACGACAATATCGTGCCGCTGGTCAACGGCCATTTCCTCAAGTTCCTGATCCCCGGCGCACGGCTAGAGATCGTCCACGGCGGCGGGCACCTGTTCCTGGTGACGATGGCCGACCAGAGCATCCCCAAGATCGAAGCCTTCCTCGACACCCCGCTCGAAGCTGAACGCAACGCCGCCTAAGCCGAGTCGCCCATTTCCTCGACCCAGGCGTTGAGCAGCGTATAGGCCACCGCCAGCACCACCGGACCGATGAAAATGCCGATCAGGCCGTAAGCAATCAGCCCGCCGATGACGCCCGAAATGATCACCAGGATCGGCAGGTCGACACCCTTGCGGATGAGCAGCGGCGACAGCACGTTGTCGAGGCCGGCGATGATCGCGGTGGCGACAACAAGGAATGTCGCCCAGCCGAAATGGCCGCTCCAGTACATCCAGGCGATCGTCGGCACCATCACCGGCAGCGATCCGATCTGGCCCAGGTAGCACAGGAAAATCGCCATCGTCAGCAGGCCGGCGAATGGTGCGCCGGCAATCGTCAGGCTGATGCCTGCCAGTGTCGACTGGATGACCGCGGTCAGGCCGACGCCCAATGCGACGCCGCGGATCGCCTGGCCGGCAATCTTCAGCATCGTTTCGCCGTGGCTGCCGCCCAGCCGCCGGAATACGCGCTGCACCTGTGCCGCCGCGACTTCGCCCTTGCTGAACAGCAGCGCCGTGATCAGCAGCATCAGCGCGCCGTGCGCCAGCGTCAGGCCGACGCTGCCGAGCTGGCTGACCAGCCATGTCGAAACCCGGCCGCTATACGGCTCGACCGTTGCCCAGACACCTTCGGCGCCGCCGGCGATGGTCTTTTCCCAGAACAATGCCGCCTTGGCGCCGACCAGCGGCAGGCCCGAAACCCACGCCGGCGCCGTCGGTGTCGCCAGCTCGGGCAGGTGCCCGGCAGCCTGCATGATGTCGTTGGCGTTCTGCACGATGGTCAGCCCGACGACGAGCACCGGCAGCATGAACAGCATCAGCAGCGCCAGCAGCATCACCGCGACCGCCGCCCAGCGTCGGCCGCCGAACCATTTCTGCAGGTGCAGCATCAGCGGCCAGCCGGCCACCGCGATCAGCGTCGCCCAGATCGCCGGGCCGATGAACGGCCGCAGCACCCAGAACACCGTCGCCAGCAGCCCGCAGATGAACAGCACGACCAGCGTCGCGCGCGGCAGATCCTCGCGGAAGCTGCGCGGCGCTGTGACCGGTGCGCGGTCGGGATCGGGGTGGTGCGGCATGGCGGCGTTCCCTTGGAACCAGAAGCTCGGCGGTCGACCCGGGCAGCGACAATCACGCCGCGGTGCCAGTGGCCGCAACACTATGCGGCCCCGCGCACCGCCGCAAGCCGGCGCGCCTGCCGGCCTATTTCCTGGCGCGCTCCATGGCTTCCTCGATCAGCTTCATCGCGCCGGCGGAATCGACCCAATGGCCGATGGTCACCCACTTGCCCTTTTCGAGGTCTTTGTAATGCTGGAAGAAGTGCGCGATCTGCTCGGTCAGCGTCGCCGGCAAGTCGGTGATTTCGCGGACGTTGGCGTAATAGGGCGACAGCGCATCGACGGGCACCGCGATGAGCTTTTCGTCGCCGCCGGCCTCGTCTTCCATCACCAGCGCGCCGATGGCACGCACACGCACTACAGCGCCGGGCACCAGCGGCGTCTGGCCCACCAGCAGCACGTCGATCGGGTCACCGTCGGCCGACAGCGTGTGCGGCACGAAGCCATAGTTGCCGGGATAGAACATCGCGGTGTGCAGGAAGCGGTCGACGAACAGCGCGCCGCTCTCCTTGTCCATCTCGTACTTCACCGGCTCGCCGCCCATCGGTACCTCGATGATGACGTTGACGTCATGCGGGGGCGCGCGGCCGATGGCGATCTTCGAAATGTCCATATGCAATCTCCTGTCCGGGGGGGGATGGGCTCCTTAGCGCGGGTATGTGACAGTCTCCAGCAGCAACAGCAAAAAACCGTCATATGATGCACCGCACAAGGCTTGCGCCTGCCGCCGCCCGCGCTTAGAACCTGCGCGAATTCAACGACGCCAAAGGCTGAACCCGCCGCCATGCCCGCAATCGCCCATCAGTATCTGCCGATCCTGCTGTTCCTTGGCGTGGCGATCGCGTTCTCGGGCATCTTTGTCGGGCTGCCGATCCTGTTGTCGAAGGGCATCGGCACCGACAAGCCCGATGTCGCCAAGCTCAGCGAATATGAAAGCGGCTTCCCGGCGTTCACCGACTCGCGTGCACAGTTCGACGTGCGCTTCTACCTCGTCTCGATCCTGTTCATCATCTTCGACCTTGAAGTCGCATTCCTGTTCCCCTGGGCGGTATCGCTGCACTGGACCGGCGTGTTCGGCTGGGCGTCGATGATGGTGTTCCTCGGCATCCTGACCATCGGCTTCATCTACGAATGGAAGAAGGGCGCACTCGAATGGGAGTAGAGGGCCGCCTTACCGAGGAGCAGCAGGCGCGCGTGCTCGGCGACAGCCCCGTCAGTGCGCTGACGGTGCCCGAGGGCCTGCGCGACGGTTTCCTCAACGATCTCAACCAGGAAGTGTCGAACAAGGGCTTCCTCGTCACCTCGTCGGAGGAGCTGTTCCACTGGGCCCGCACCGGCAGCCTGTGGTGGATGACCTTTGGTCTGGCGTGCTGCGCCGTCGAGATGATGCAGGCCAACATGCCGCGCTACGACCTTGAACGCTTCGGCTTCGCGCCGCGCGCCAGCCCGCGCCAGTCCGACGTGATGATCGTTGCCGGCACGCTGTGCAACAAGATGGCGCCGGCATTGCGCAAGGTCTACGACCAGATGGCCGAGCCGCGCTACGTCATCTCGATGGGCAGCTGCGCCAATGGCGGCGGCTATTATCACTACAGCTACTCGGTGGTGCGCGGCTGCGACCGCATCGTGCCCGTCGACATCTATGTGCCGGGCTGCCCGCCGACCGCCGAAGCCTTGGTCTATGGCGTCTTGGCGCTGCAGCGCAAAATCCGCCGCACCGGGACGTTCGAACGATGAGCGATGTGGTCATCTCGAAGCCGCATTGGCCGGAAACGTCGGATTCCGCGTCTGCAACGGCGCGTGTCGTCGCCTTGTTCGGCAGCCGCGCCGGCTTCTTGCTGCATGACGGCCCCGACCTGACGATTAGCGTCGCGCGCGCCGACCTGCACGACACCATCCGCACGCTGCGCGATGATGCCGACCTGCAGTTCACGCAAATGATGGACATTTGCGGCGCCGATTACCCGTCGCAGCCCGAGCGCTTCGAAGTCGTCTATCACCTGCTGTCGATGGTCAAAAACATCCGCATTCGCGTCAAGGTCACCACCGATGCCGAAGCGCCGGTCGCGTCGATCACCAACCTGTATCCCGTCGCCGGCTGGTTCGAGCGCGAGACCTGGGACTGCTACGGCGTCTATTTCGAGGGCAACCCCGACCTGCGCCGCATCCTCACCGACTATGGCTTCCAGGGCCACCCGTTCCGCAAGGACTTCCCGCTGACCGGCCACGTCGAGCTGCGCTATTCCGAAGAAGCCAAGCGCGTCGTTTATGAACCCGTGCAGCTCGCGCAGGATTTCCGGTCGTTCGACTTCCTGAGCCCCTGGGAAGGCACGACCTACACGCTCCCCGGTGATGAGAAGGCCACACCCAATGGCTGATCGCGACCCCCAGATCGTAAGCGCCGAAGAAGGCGTCAAGATCCAGAACTATCTGATCAATTTCGGTCCGCAGCATCCGGCGGCGCATGGCGTGTTGCGCTTGGTGATGGAGCTCGACGGCGAAGTCATCGAACGCTGCGACCCGCATATCGGCCTGCTGCACCGCGGCACCGAAAAGCTCATCGAATACAAGACCTACCTGCAGGCGCTGCCCTATATGGACCGCCTCGACTATGTCAGCCCGATGTCGATGGAGCACAGCTATGTGCTGGCGATCGAGAAGCTGGCGAACATTCAGGTGCCACTGCGCGGTCAATATGTGCGCGTGCTGTTTGCCGAAATCACCCGCATCCTTAATCACTTGATGAACGTCGGTGCGCACGCGATGGACGTCGGCGCGATGACGCCGATCCTGTGGCTGTTCGAGGAACGCGAAAAGCTGATGTGCTTTTACGAGCGCGTTTCGGGCGCGCGCATGCACGCGGCGTATTTCCGTCCCGGCGGCGTGCATCAGGACATGCCCGATGGTCTGGCACAGGACATTCTCGACTGGTGCGTGCCGTTCCTGAAAATACTCGACGAGACGCAGGGCCTCCTCGCGGGTGATGTCGCCCTCGCCATCCATGCCGAAGACCACCATCGGCAGCTTGT
>CALMPZ010000413.1 GCA_937871645.1 uncultured Polymorphobacter sp. | reverse complement strand
ATTTACACGTGAACGCAGGTGCGGTCGGACGAAATGCCGCGCCCTGATTGCATGCTGGCGGCGGCTTCCTATCTTGGGGAAGTATCATCCGCCGACTTGAACCGGAAAGCCTGAACCATGGCCGAAAATCCCAAGCGCCCGCCCAGCCCCTGGCTCAAAAGCCTCGGCCTGTGGTTCGCCATTTTGCTGGTGCTGGTCGTGGTGGTCAGCGTCATCCAGGGGCCGTCGGCATCGACCAGCGGCAAGCTGATGGCCTATTCCGATTTCATGAACAAGGTCGATGAAGGCCAGGTCAAGAACGTCGAAATCCGTGGCCAGGAACTGCTCGGCAAGCTGACCAACGACGAAGAATTCCGCACCATCAACCCCGGCGACAACCAGCTGATCCAGCATCTGCGCGCCAAGAACGTCCGCTTTGACGCCAAGCCCGAGGAAAGCCGCTCGCTGCTGGCGCAGTTGTTCTTCTCGATGCTGCCGTTCATCCTGATGATCGGCATCTGGATTTTCGTGATGCGCAACATGCAGAACGGCGCCGGTCGCGGCGCGATGGGCTTCGGCAAGTCGCGCGCCAAGCTGCTGGTGCAAAAGGAAGGCCGCGTCACCTTCGATGATGTCGCCGGCATCGACGAGGCCCGCGAGGAGCTCGAGGAGATCGTCGAGTTCCTGCGCGATCCGCAGAAGTTCAACCGGCTGGGCGGCAAGATCCCCAAGGGCGCGCTGCTCGTTGGCCCCCCCGGTACCGGCAAGACGCTGCTGGCGCGCGCCATCGCCGGCGAGGCCAATGTGCCGTTCTTCAACATTTCGGGGTCGGACTTTGTCGAAATGTTCGTTGGCGTCGGCGCCAGCCGTGTCCGTGACATGTTCGAACAGGCCAAAAAATCCGCGCCGTGCATCATCTTCATCGATGAAATCGACGCCGTCGGTCGTTCGCGCGGCGCCGGTCTCGGTGGCGGCAACGACGAACGCGAACAGACGTTGAACCAGTTGCTGGTCGAAATGGACGGCTTTGACGCCAACGAAGGCATCATCATCGTCGCCGCGACCAACCGCCCCGACGTGCTCGACCCCGCACTGCTGCGCCCGGGCCGTTTCGACCGCCAGGTTGTGGTCGGCCGCCCCGACATCGAAGGCCGCGAGAAGATTCTCGCCGTCCACATGCGCAAGGTGCCGCTGGCCCCCGACGTCGACCCGCGCACCATCGCGCGCGGCACCCCGGGCTTTTCGGGCGCCGATCTCGCCAACCTCGTCAACGAGGCGGCATTGCTCGCTGCCCGTCGCGGCAAGCGACTGGTGGCGATGCGCGAGTTCGAGGACGCCAAGGACAAGGTCATGATGGGCAGCGAACGCCGCTCGATGGCGATGACCGACGACGAAAAGAAAATGACCGCGTATCACGAAGCCGGCCACGCCGTCGTGTCATGCCACGAAGCCGCGTCGGACCCGATTCACAAGGCGACGATCATCCCGCGCGGCCGTGCGCTCGGCATGGTGATGCGGCTGCCCGAACGCGACAACTACAGCTACCACCGCGACAAGATGTACGCCAACCTCAGCGTCTCGATGGGCGGCCGCGTCGCCGAGGAACTGATCTTCGGCTATGACAAGGTGTCGTCGGGCGCGTCGTCGGACATCAGCTACGCCACCGATCTCGCCAAAAGCATGGTCACGCAATGGGGCATGTCCGACAAGCTCGGGCCGCTCAAGTACGGCGACAACCAGGAAGAAGTCTTCCTCGGCCACTCCGTTACGCGCACCCAGAACGTGTCCGAAGAAACCGCACGCCTGATCGACGGCGAGGTCAAGGCAATCGTGACGCAGGGCTATGACCGCGCCAAGCAGGTGCTGACCGACAACATCGACCAGCTCCACGCGCTTGCCGCCGCACTGCTCGAAGTCGAAACGCTGACCGGCGACGAAATCTCGCGCGTGCTCGCGGGCGAACGCATCGAACGCGGCGACGGCCGGATTCCGGTGCCGCACGCGCCGGTGAGCGGCGTGTCGGCGATCCCGAAGACCGGGCGCCGCAGCGGGCTGGGTGATCCTGCGCCTCAGGCGTAAAGAGCCTCCGGCGGGCAGGGACTAGTCCCTGCACCCTAACACCAAGTCATTCCCGCGCAGGCGGGAATCCATGCGGCGCCGCTGTCTGGATTCCCGCCTGCGCGGGAATGATCCGGCCTAGTAATTGGGTGCAGGGGTCACCCCTGCCCGCCGGAGGCGCTT
>CALMPZ010000412.1 GCA_937871645.1 uncultured Polymorphobacter sp. | reverse complement strand
GTAGTTCACCTTCAATCGGGTGCAGGCCTCAGGCCTGCCCGCCGGAGGCTCTTCAAGCTTGCCTTAAAATCGCAGCCGTCTAACGTCCTCTAAAACAATCCGGGGAGATGATAATGACCGCGACGATGCAGGCGTTGCAAATGGTGGCCTGGCAGCAGCCGCCCGAACTGCGCACGGTTCCCATTCCCGAGCCCGGCCCCGGCGAGGTGCTGATCAAGGTCGGCGGCGCGGGCCTGTGCCATTCGGACCTGCACATCATGGAAACACCGGCCGAGGCGATCGGCTGGGCGCTGCCGTTTACGCTGGGCCATGAAAACGCCGGCTGGGTTGAAAAGCTGGGCCCCGGCGCGACGGGATTTGCGGTGGGCGATGCGGTCATCATCTATGGCCCCTGGGGCTGCGGGACATGCCGCAACTGCAAGGCTGGGATGGACAATTATTGCGAAAACAGCGGCGGCACGACGCAAGGCGGCGGACTGGGGCGCAACGGTGGCATGGCGCCGTATCTGCTGGTGCCGTCGACGCGCCATCTGGTGCCGCTGGGGTCGCTCGATCCGCGTGACGCGGCGCCGCTGACCGACGCGGCGCTGACCAGCTACCACGCCGTCAAGCGCTCGGTGCATTTGCTGGGCGATGACAGCACCGCGGTGGTCATCGGCATCGGCGGACTGGGCCAGATGGCGGTGCAGTGCGTCAAGGCGCTGAGCCCGAAGACCCGCATCATTGCCATCGACAGCGCTGCCGACAAGCGCGCGGCAGCGCTGGCGATGGGTGCCGATGAAGCGCTTGAACCCGGCGACGCGGCGATTGCCCGCGTCAAGGCAGCTACCGGCGGGCAGGGCGCACAGCTCGTGCTCGATGTCGTGGGTGCCGATGCGACCTTGGCGATGGCCGCCGCGATGGGCCGGACGCTTGGTCACATCACCATCGTCGGGCTGGCGGGCGGGGTGTTGCCGGTCAATTTCTACACCGTGCCGCACGAATGCTCGGTGTGTTCGCCGTACTGGGGCAGCGCCGGTGAACTCGCCGA
>CALMPZ010000411.1 GCA_937871645.1 uncultured Polymorphobacter sp. | reverse complement strand
CGCGTGCGCGGCGAGCGCCCCGTCACATTCGAGCGCGGTGACATGCGGCGTCAGTTCGGCGACCACGGCGGCGCTGTAGCCAGTGGCGGCGCCGACGATCAGCACTTTCTCGCCGGGTGCGATGCGCAGGTGCGTCAGCAGCAGCCCCAGAATCATCGGTTCGACCATGCTGCGGCCGCCACCGAGCGCCACGGCGCCGTCGACATAGGCCAGCGCCGCGCGGGCAGCGGGCACGAAGCGTTCGCGCGGCACTGCGGCGACTGCGGCGAGCACGTCGGGCTCATTGACGCCAACGGTGCGCAGCTGGCTGTCGATCATGGCGCTGCGCTGGGTTGCGAAATCGGCGTTCACGGGGAGTCCTGTCTGTCTGAAGGTGACTTATACGTATAATACAGCTGAGCGGCAATCAGAATATGCGTGTCACAGTGCATTAGCGGTCTAGGTTGCGCTCGCCAAGCGGCATTGCTAAGGGAGCGCCTCTGTCGCAGCAAGCGACGGCTTGGCCCGATGGCGGAGTGGTGACGTAACGGACTGCAAATCCGTGAACCCGGGTTCGATTCCCGGTCGGGCCTCCACTTCTAACTTATTGTTTATATTTTATATTCTTCACGCCATCCGGGGCATTCAAGCGTCGGCAATTTTGCGTGACGTGCCTGGCTGTGGATCGGGGCCAGAGCTTGCGTAGCCCGGCAGCTGGGTCAACAAGACTGCCAGGCGCATGACTGCAGGAGGTGCTCGATCAGCCAACACGGGCGCCAATGCGCTTTTTCGTGTCGGTAACCCGGATGCAGATCGGCGCGCGGGCGTCTTGCATTTCGGCGGGGCGAGGAGTCTAATCAGGCGATCGTTTTGCGGGCATTGTGCGGGGTTTTCATGGCGAATCTGAAGTCCGAGCGGGAGGATTCCGCGCGCACGGCAACGCTGGATGTTGTGCTGCGGCTGACGGCGATTGCGGCGTTGCTGTTTGCCAGTTTCGCGATCACCCGACCGTTCATCGGGCTGCTGGCATGGTCGGTCATTCTGGCGGTCATCCTGTATCCGCTGCACCAGATGCTGCGCCGGCGTACCGGGCTGGGCAATTCCGCCACCGCGACGATCATCGGCGCGGTGCTGACGGCGCTGCTGCTGGTGCCGTTTCTGATCGTCGTCGCCTCGGTTGCCAACTCGTTGATCGACGTGCTGCACGACCTCAAGGCCGGCACGTTGGCGCTGCCGCCGGCACCGCCGCGCTTGGCGACATTGCCGGTCATCGGCGCCAAGCTCGCGGCGGCGTGGAGCCTGATGGAAACCAACCTGCCCGCCGCCGTCGAACGCTACCGGCCGTTCCTGACCGATGTGGTGACATGGCTCGGCGGCTTTGTCGGCGGGCTGTCGACGGCAGTGCTGACGTTCATCGCGGCGCTGGTCATCGCGTCGATCATCATCGCCTATGGCACGCCGGCAGCGACTTTCGCGCGCGACGTGCTGGCGCGGCTGACGGGCGGCCGCGAAGCCGGCGACCGCTTTGCGGCGCTGTCGGTATCGACCATTCGCGGCGTCACCAACGGCGTTATCGGCGTGGCATTCATCCAGGCGCTGCTGATGGGCATCGGCTTCTTCGTCATCGGCACGCCAGGTGCCGGGCTGCTGGCGCTGGCGGTGATGCTGCTCGGCATCGTCCAGGTGCCGGCTGTCCTCGTCGGCCTGCCGGTGATGATATTTGCCTTCGCCACGCTGCCGACGACGCAGGCCATCGTGTTCGCGATATGGACGACGATTGCCGGGCTGAGCGATGCGGTGCTCAAGCCGCTGCTGCTCGGCCGCGGGCTCGATGTGCCGATGCCGGTCATCCTGATCGGCGTCATCGGTGGCATGATTGCCGGCGGGCTGGTCGGGCTGTTCGTCGGGCCGGTGGTGCTCGGCATCGCCTATGTGCTGCTGATCGACTGGGCGCGCCCGCCCGCGCCGCGGCCATGACGGCCGGCGCCGCGGCCAGGACCGCAACTTCGCGATGAAGGTGCTTCTGCTGGCGCTGGTGGCGATGGTGCTGTGCCTGTCAGTGCAGATCGCCACGATCCTGCTCGCCATTCGCTATTTTTCGGTTTCCGCACGTGGCAGCGAAGCGCGCAGCGCACCGGTTGCCGGCTTTGTCCGCATCGCCGCCGTCATGGTGCTGCTGATGGCCGGGGTCATCGTGCAGATCGCGATCTGGGCCGGGCTGTACGGATTGCTCGACCTGTTCGACGATGCCGAGGCCGCGCTGTATTTTTCGGGCGTGACGTTCACCTCGCTGGGCTACGGCGACCTCGTGCTCAAGCCGCCGACGCGATTGCTGGCGCCGCTCGAGGCCGCGACCGGGCTGCTGATGTTCGGCATCACCACGGCGGTGCTGATCGGCGCGATTCAGTTCGGCGAGGGCCGGCTCAAGGACGTTGCCAAGCCTAAGCCCCGCGCGCCGAAAAGTGCGCCGAAAGAATGAAGGCGTTGCCGGGGAACGTCTGACGCACCCAGGTGATGCGTTCGGGCGCGACAGCAGCGCCGGCGTCGTACCATGTCCAGCGCTCCAGCCGCAGGCAGGCAGCGCCGCGCTCAAGCTTCAGTGCGGCGGCAGTGTCGGCATCGGCACCGACAGCAGCGATGCTGTGCTCGGCCTCGGTCCATGGCACATGGCCGAGCAGCCAGCTGCCGGGCGGCTCGGTGCTGAAATCGACCGCCGCCGCTTCGGGGACGACGCCGAGGTTGATCAGCCGCTCCTCCAGCGCATAGGGCGCGTCGTCGGCAAAATGCAGGCAGCGCAGCGCCAGTACGGTGCCGCCTTTGATCTGCAGCGCGGCGCGATCGGCGGCGCTGGCGGTGCGTTCGCGGCGCGCCAGCAAGTCGAGCCGGTAGCCCCGGCCATGCGCTTCGATATCGGCGCGAATGTCGGGAATGCTCAGCGCCGCATGGTGCAGCGGCGGCGCGGCCACAAAGCTGCCGGCGCGGCGGCGGCGCTCGATCAGGCCGCTGGCGGCGAGCCGTGACAGCGCCTTGCTGACCGTCATGCGCGCGCAGTCGTATTGCGCCATCAGCTCATGTTCGGCGGGGATGCGGTGGCCGGGCTTCCATGCGCCCGACATGATCTGCGCCTCGATATCGGCACCGATGCGGACATGCAGCGGCGGCGCTCTCACGCGGCGAGGACCTTGCGCATCACCGCCAGATAGCGCGCGGTGACGGTATCGCGCGCGGCGTGGCGACCTGCGGCAACGACCTGCCGGCCACGCCGCCAGACGCCGTCGATCACATCGCGGCGACCGCTGAAGACCAGCGCAGCGAGCAAGGCATCGCCGTCGCGACCCACAAACGCCGGATGGTCGGCGGCAAGCGTGACGAAGTCGGCGGGCGCACCGATGGAGAAAGCTGTGCCGTGCAGCGCCTGCTGCCCGCCCGCCAGCGCACCCGCGAACAGCCCGGCGCCGGTCGAGGCGTAGGCGCCGCCGAGCAGGTTGCGCGACTGGTGCAGCAGGCGCTGGCCGTATTCGAGCGTGCGCAGTTCTTCAGCCAAGTCGATTGCGACGTTCGAGTCCGAGCCGATACCCCAGCGGCCACCCTCGGCGATGAAACCGCGTGCCGGGAAAATGCCGTCGCCGAGGTTGGCTTCGGTGACCGGGCACAGGCCGGCGACCGCGCCGCTGGCGATGAGTCCGGCGCGTTCGGCGGGTGTGATGTGCGTGGCGTGGACGAGGCACCAGTCGGCATCGACGGGGGTGTTGGCGAGTAGCCATTCGACCGGTCGCGCACCGCTCCAGGCGAAGCAGGCGTCGACCTCGCGTTGCTGTTCGGCGATGTGGATGTGGACGGGGGCGGCGAGCGGCAGAAGTGCGTGCAGTTGCGCGGGCGTGACGGCGCGTAGCGAGTGCGGCGCGATGCCGATGCGGCTGTCATCGAGTTCAGCGATGGCCGTGCGGCTGGCGTCGTGGAGCCGCGCATAGCTGTCGAGGCTATTGACGAAGCGCCGTTGCGCCGGATTGGCGGGCACGCCGCCGAAGTCGGCAGTGGCGTAGAATACCGGCAGCAAAGTCAGCGCGATGCCGGTTTCGGCTGCGGCGGCGGCGAGCGCTGCTGCCATCGCGCCGCGCTCGGCATAGGGCGCGCCGGTCAAGTCATGGTGCAGATAGTGGAACTCGCCGACGCGGGTGAAGCCGGCCTCCAGCATCTCGACATAGGCGAGCGCCGCGATGGCGGCCAGCGCATCGGGGTCGAGCCGGTCGACGAAGCGGTACATCGTGTCGCGCCAGGTCCAGAAGCTGTCGGTGCTGTCGCCACGTACTTCGGCGAGCCCCGCCATACCGCGCTGGAAGGCATGGCTGTGGAGATTTCCCATGCCCGGCAACAGCACGCCGTGGCGCGAATCACCGGGCTGCGGCGCGGTGTCGGCGGTAATGGCGGCGATCAGCCCCGCGCCATCGACTGCAACGCGCACCGACTTCGCCCAGCCGTCGGGCAGCAGCGCTGCGCTGAACCAGAAACTCTGCATCGACCATCCCATTGGCTTGCTGCTGGACATTGCATCACGCCCGTGAATATGTATAGACAAATAAACCGCACCGCCACAGCTTTCAGGTTCCGCCATGCTCGTCGACCGCATCTGGACCAAGGCCCGCCTGCTGCCGTGCACCGGCGCGGGTGCAGTGGATGATGCCTTGGTCGCCAGCCTCGATGGCCGCATTGTCTATGCGGGCAGCATTGCCGATGCGCCGGCGGGGCTCGATGCGCTCGATGTCCATGACTGCGAAGGTCGCTGGATCACCCCGGGACTGATCGACTGCCATACGCACCTCGTCCACGGCGGCGACCGCGCGCACGAATTCGAACTGCGGCTGGCGGGTGCGAGCTATGAGGAGATCGCGCGCGCCGGTGGCGGTATCGTCTCGACCGTCGCCGCGACGCGCGCCGCGACCGAGGCCGATCTGGTGGCACAGGCCTTGCCGCGGCTCGATGCGCTGCTCGCCGAGGGTGTCACCACCATCGAAATCAAATCGGGCTACGGCCTCGATCTCGCCAATGAATGCAAGCAGTTGCGGGCGGCACGCGAGCTCGGCGTGCAGCGCGCGGTGAACATCGTCCCGACCCTGCTCGGGGCACATGCGCTGCCGCCCGAAGCGCGCAGTGCCGACGCCTATATCGACCTCGTCTGCGACGCGATCATCCCACTCGTCGCTGCCGCCGGGCTGGCGACCGCCGTCGACGCGTTCTGCGAGGGTATCGGCTTCACGCCCAAGCAGGTGGCGCGGGTGTTCACCGCCGCCGGGCTGCACGGGTTGCGCGTCAAGCTGCACGCCGACCAGCTGTCGAACCTTGAAGGCGCGGCGCTGGCGGCGCATTTCGGCGCGCTATCGGCGGACCACCTCGAACACACCAGCGCCGAGGGCGTCGCCGCGATGGCGAAGGCCGGCACCGTCGCGGTGCTGCTGCCCGGCGCCTATTATTTCATGCGCGAGACCAAGCTACCGCCGATCGAGGCGCTGCGCGCGGCGGGCGTGCCGCTGGCAATCGCCACCGATTGCAACCCCGGCACTTCGCCGCTGACCTCGCTGCTCGCGACGATGAACATGGCGGCGACGCTGTTCCGGCTGACTGTCGATGAGTGCCTGATGGGCGTCACCGCCAACGCCGCGCGGGCGCTGGGGCGCGATGACATCGGCAGCGTCGCGCCGGGCCAGCAATGCGACCTGGCGATCTGGGACATTCAGCGCCCCGCCGAGCTGGTCTACCGGCTCGGTTTCAACCCGCTGCACGCGCGCATCGTCAAGGGAGTTCCGGCATGATCCTCCTCGTTCCGGGCAAGGTGGCCCTCGCCGACTGGCGCCGCATCTATCGCGGCGAAACCGCGCGGTTGGCCGATGGCTATCAGGCCGGTGTCGCGGCTTCGGCGGCGACCATCGCGCGCATCGTCGCGAAGGGCGCGCCGGTCTACGGCGTCAACACCGGCTTCGGCAAGCTGGCGTCGGTACGCATCGAAGCCGATGACTTGGCGACGCTCCAGCGCAACATTGTGCTCAGCCATGCCGCCGGGGTCGGTGACCCGATGCCTGCCGACGTCGTGCGGCTGATGCTGGCGCTCAAGATGGCGAGCCTCGCGCGCGGTGCCTCGGGCGTCCAGCCCGCGACGCTGGCGCTGCTCGAAGCGGTGCTGGCGCAC
>CALMPZ010000410.1 GCA_937871645.1 uncultured Polymorphobacter sp. | reverse complement strand
GTCACCGCGAGCACCACTGAACCCAGCGCAAGGAAGCCGGCGAACGGATTGTCGAGGAAGAACTGCACCGCCCACCAGGGGTTGAGCGCGCCAAGGATTTCCGGGTTTTGCACAATATTGACCACGCCGAGCACGGTCAGCACGCTGAAATACAGAATCATGATCGGACCGAACAGCGCGCCGACCTTGGCGGTGCCGCGCGACTGGATGACGAACAGCCCGATGAGGATGGTGATGGCAATCGGCACGACCACCGGTTGCAGGCTCGCCTCGACGACGATCAGCCCCTCGACCGCCGAAAGCACCGACATGGCGGGCGTGATGATCGCATCGCCGAAGAACAGCGCGGTCGCCATGACGCCGAGCAGCACCAGCCAGCGCGCCCGGCCGGCCCCGGGCGACAGCCGCGAAATCAGCGCCAGCAAGGTCAGCGAGCCGCCCTCGCCGCGGTTGTCGGCGCGCATGATGACGCTGACATATTTGATCGTGACGATCAGCATCATCGACCAGAAGATCAACGAGACGACGCCGAAGATGTGCAGCTGGTCGACCGCCAGCGGGTGGTGGCCGACGAAGGTTTCCTTGAAGGCGTAAAGCGGGCTGGTGCCGATGTCGCCGAACACGACGCCGATGGCACCGACGGCGAGCTTGGCAACCCCATCGGGCGCGTGATGTCCGCCCCCGGATTTGGCAGGACTGGCGGCTGCCGTCATCGGCGCTGACCCTTAACCTTGGTGCTGGCGAAACTGCACCGGGTTGAAACGCGGACGATCACGATGATGTTGCCCCTGCCGACCTTGCGGTCCCAAGTCCCCAGTCAAGGCGCGGGCGTTAGCACAGTGCCCCATGCCCTGCAACTACGGCCGCCGGACGTCGCACATTCAGGCGACAAGGCCATTGCCACACGTTATGAATAGCGCGGATTTGTCAGGGAGTGATGACCATGCATGTCGGTGTGCCCAAGGAAATCAAGGTTCACGAATATCGCGTCGGACTGACCCCGCCCTCGGTCGCCGAGCTGACGGCGGCGGGCCACACGGTCACCGTCGAAACCGGCGCCGGTGGCGGCATCGACTTCACCGACCGCGACTATGTTGCTGCGGGTGCGACCATCGTGCCGACCGCCGCTGCCGTGTTTGCCGCCGCCGACATGATCGTCAAGGTCAAGGAGCCGCAGCTCCACGAATGCACGATGCTGCGGCCCGGGCAGGTGCTGTTCACCTATCTCCACCTCGCCGCCGACAAGCCGCAGGCCGAAGCGTTGATGAAGTCGGGCGCAGTCTGCATCGCCTATGAAACCGTCACCGAGCGCGCCGGCGGACTGCCGCTGCTGCGGCCGATGTCCGAAATCGCCGGCCGCATGTCGGTTCAGGTCGGCGCGCATTACCTTGAAAAGGCGCAGGGCGGCCGTGGCATCCTGCTCGGCGGCGTGCCCGGCGTGGCACCGGGGCGCGTAGCGATTCTGGGTGGCGGCGTGTCAGGCGTCAACGCGGCGCAGATGGCGGTCGGCATGCGCGCCGATGTCACCATCTATGACATCTCGACGCTGCGGCTCGCCGAAATCGACGACATGTTCGAAGGCCGCGTCAAAACCCAGTTCAGTTCGAAGGCCGCCATCGCCGCCGCCATCGCGCGTGCGCATGTCGTCATCGGCGCGGTGCTGATTCCCGGTGCTGCGGCGCCCAAGCTGGTGACGCGCGACATGCTCAAGCTGATGAAGCGCGGCTCGGTGCTCGTCGATATCGCCATCGACCAGGGCGGCTGTTTCGAAACCAGCCGCGCCACGACGCACGAAGACCCCGTCTATGTCGTCGACGGCATCATCCATTATTGCGTTGCGAACATGCCCGGCGCGGTGGCGCGCACCTCGACGTTCGCGCTCAACAACGCGACGCTGCCGTTCGTGCTGCGGCTGGCGAACCTTGGCGCTGATGCGGCGCTGGCCGCCGACCCGCATCTGGCGATGGGGCTCAATGTCAGCGGCGGGCAGATCCGCCATGCCGCCGTCGCCACGGCGCTCGGCCTGCCTTTTGTCGCCTGAGGGGTAGGACATGGCATTCCGTATCGGCTTTCTGCTCTATCCCAACCTGACGCAGCTCGACATGACCGGGCCGGCGCAAGTGCTCAGCCGCATGCCCGGCGCGACGGTCGACTTTGTCTGGAAGGACAAGTCGCCGGTCATGAGCGACTGCAACCTCGCGCTGATGCCGACGCTGACGCTCGCCGACAGCGGCCAGTTCGACATGGTCTGCGTGCCCGGCGGCTATGGTTGCACGGCGCTGATGACCGACGGCGAGGTGCTCGACTGGCTGCGCGCGCAGGCGGCAGGTGCCAAGCTGATGACCAGCGTCTGCACCGGCTCGCTGGTGCTGGCGGCGGCGGCCCTGCTGCAGGGTCGCCGCGCGGCCTGCCACTGGGCCTGGCGCGACCTGCTGTCGACCTTCGACGGCGTCACGCCGGACCCCGGGCGGGTCGTGCGCGACGGGCACGT
>CALMPZ010000409.1 GCA_937871645.1 uncultured Polymorphobacter sp. | reverse complement strand
TCGCGATGTTGTGCCGCGCCGTGTGCACACAGGTCGCGACCGAACTCGATGGCGGTCACGCCAAGAACGTGCTGCCGCAGCGCGCCGGCGCGAACATCAACTCCCGGATGTTCCCAGGCGACTCCATTGAAAATGTCCGCGCGCAGCTCGTCAAGGCCGCCGCCGATGCGGCGATGAAGGTAAGCGTATCTGGCGAAATCAGCCCGACACCGCCGCCACCGCCGCTGACGCCGCTGGTCTATGGCACCGCCAAGACGGTGGCCGCCAAGCATTTCCCTGGCGTGCCGTTGCTGCCGGCAATGTCGACGGGCGCCACCGACGGCCGCTTTCTCAACGCCGGCGGCATCCCGACCTACGGCGTGCCGGGACGGTTTTCGGACCCCGACGGCAACGGCGTCCACGGCCTCAACGAACGCAAGTCGGTCGCCGGCCTCTACGCCGAGCGCGACTATTTGTATGACCTGATCATCGCCTATGCGGCGGCGCCGTGATTGGCTCCGGGGGGACGTCCATGTTGAAATCGGTGGGTGCGGCGCTGGTTGCCGCGATGCTGGCGCTGCCGGTTGCCGCGCAGACCTTGCGCCCCGATCAGGCGCAGTTCCGCGCGCTCTACAAGGAGCTCGTTGAAACCAACACCACGCACAGCACCGGCAATTGTACGCTGGCGGCGCAGCGCATGGCGGGTCATCTGAAAACCGCCGGCTTTGCCGATGCCGACCTCAATGTCTTCGTGCCGCCGGGGTTTCCGCTCGACGGCGGGCTGATCGCGACGTTGCATGGCAGTGACTCCAAGGCAGCGGCGATCATCCTGCTCGCGCACCTCGATGTCGTCGAAGCCAAGCGCGAGGACTGGACGCGCGACCCGTTCGTGCTGATCGAAGAGAACGGCAATTTCTACGGTCGCGGCACGATCGACGACAAGAGCCAGGCGGCGATCTTCACCGACTCGATGGCGCGCCTCAAGGCCAAGAAACCACCACTGCGCACGATCAAGCTGGTGCTGACCTGCGGCGAAGAAAGCGGCGCGCGCATCAACAATATCCGCTGGCTGATCGACAACCACCGTGACTGGCTGAATGCCGCGTTCGCGCTCAACGAAGGCGGCGGCGGCACGCTCAACGCACAGGGCAAGCCGCAGACTTTGGGCTTTCAGGCGGGCGAAAAGGTCTCGCAGAACTTCCGGATCGAGGCGACCAACCCCGGCGGTCACAGCAGCATGCCGCGCCCCGACAATGCCATCTACGACCTGTCGCGCGGGCTGATCGGGCTGGCGGACCATGACTTTCCCGTGCAGTTCAACGACACCACGCGCGGCTATTTCGGCGCGATGGCGGGCATCGTCGGCGGCGACACCGGCAAGGCGATGACCGAGCTGCTCGCCAACCCGCAGGACGCAGCCGCAGACGCGCTCGTTTCGAAGAATGCGGCGTGGCATTCGATGCTGCGCACGACGTGCGTCGCGACCTTGACCGAGGGCGGCCACGCCATCAACGCGCTGCCGCAGCGCGCCACTGCCAACGTCAATTGCCGGATGTTCCCCGGCGACCCGGTGCCGAACGTGCAGGCGCAGCTGGTCAAGGCGATGGGCAACACCGGCGTCACGGTCACTGCGGTGCCGCCGGTCAACCCGACGCCGCCGCCGCCGCCGCTGACGCCGCTGGTGTTCG
>CALMPZ010000408.1 GCA_937871645.1 uncultured Polymorphobacter sp. | reverse complement strand
GATGGACCTCGCCTCGGGCGTGCAGCGCAAACTCTATGACGCCCTCGATGCCGACCTTCAGGGCACCTGGGCGGTCACCGGCGTCTATCCCAATATGGCGTGGACGCCCGACAGCAAAACCATCATCTTCTGGGCCGGCGGCAAGATCCGCCGCGTCGCCAGCGCTGGCGGCGACGCCTCGGTGATCCCGTTCAAGGTCAATGACAGCCGCGGCGTGCTCGATGCGCCGCACCCGCAAATTGCCGTCGCCCCCGACCGCTTCACCACCAAGATGACGCGCTTTGCCAGCGTCTCGCCCGATGGTGGCAAGGTCGTTTTCGAA
Organism: uncultured Polymorphobacter sp.; assembly: GCA_937871645.1. Classification (GTDB taxonomy): domain Bacteria; phylum Pseudomonadota; class Alphaproteobacteria; order Sphingomonadales; family Sphingomonadaceae; genus Polymorphobacter_A. The sequence goes on along the minus strand of CALMPZ010000408.1, from coordinate 13,147 downwards.
AGCCTGGGCAAGCTCTACATCAAGGGCACCGATGGCAGTGCGCCGCGCCGCCTGACCAATGACGAGGCCGATTTCGAGCTGTTCCCATCTTGGTCGCGCGACGGCAGCAAGATCGTCTTCATCGCCTGGAATGACGGCAAGCTCGGCAGCATCCGCACGGTTTCGGCCGGCGGCGGTGCGGCCAAGACCGTGACGACCCAGCCCGGCCATTACGCGCGCCCGCGCTTCTCGCCCGACGGCAACACCATCGTCTTCGAAAAAACCAGCGGCGGCGGGCTGACCTCGCCCAACTGGGGCGTCGCGCCCGGCGTCTACCGGATCGCCGCCGCCGGCGGTGCCGCAACGCTGATCAGCCGCGACTATGCCGCGCCGCAGTTCGGTGCGGGCAGCGACCGCGTGTTTATGGTCGGCAGCGACAAGGGCAAGCTGCAGCTCGTCAGCACCAACCTGGCGGGCGACGAAAAGCGCATCCACGCCAATGGCGAACTGGTCAGCGACTATAGCGTTTCGCCCGACGGCAAATATTTCGCCTTCCGCCAGAACTACGAAGCCTTTGTCATGCCGCTGATGCCCGGCACGCAGGACGTCTCGGTCGACACCAAGGGCGGCGGCCTGCCCGTCACCCGCGTCAGCCGCGGCGGTGCCGATTTCATCCATTGGTCGAACGGCGGCGGGCAGTTGCACTGGAGCGTCGGGCCGACGCTCTACACCGCGCGCACCAACGAATTCTTCCGCTCGGCGCCCGTTGACAGCGCCAAGTTCGCGCCGCCAACAACCGGCGTTTCGTTGGCGCGCGACGTCGCCGCCGACCGCCCGACCGGCGTGGTCGCGCTGACCGGCGCACGCATCGTCACCATGGCTGGCAAGCCGGTGGCCGGCGGCGACGGCGGCGGCAACGATGGCGGCATCATCGACAACGGCACCATCGTCATCCAGGGCGACCGCATCCTCGCCGTCGGGCCTGCGGGCAGCGTTTCCATTCCGGCTGGTGCCAAGACCGTCGACATGGCGGGCAAGACCATCATCCCCGGCCTGATCGACGCGCACGCGCATGGCCCCGAAGGTCGCGACGAACTGGTGCCGCAGCAGAACTGGAGCTCGATGGTCAACCTCGCGCTCGGCACGACGACGATCCACAACCCGTCGGCGCGCGCCAGCGAGATCTTCGCCGCCAAGGAAATGCAGCAAGCCGGCATCATCCTCGGCCCGCGCATCTTCTCGACCGGCGAGATCGTCTACGGCGCCAAGGCCGCCGAGGTGTACGCGCAGATCGACAGCCTCGACGATGCACTGGCGCACGTCCGCCGGCTCAAGGCGCAGGGCGCCTACAGCATCAAGAACTACAACCAGCCGCGCCGCGAACAGCGCCAGCAGGTCGTCGAGGCGGCGCGCCGCGAAGGCATGCAGGTGGTCGCCGAAGGCGGGTCGCTGTTCGGCATGGACATGACGATTGCCGCCGACGGCAATTCGACACTCGAGCATAATATCCCGCTCGGCGTCTTCTATGACGATGTGCTGAGCTTCTTCCCGCAGACGCAGACCAACTACACGCCGACGCTGGTGGTCAGCTATGGCGGGCTGGCGGGCGACCCCTATTGGCGGCAGGCGACCGATGTGTTCGCACAGCCGCTGCTCGTCGCCAACATCCCGCCCGCCGAACTCGCCGAAAGCAACATCCGCCGCACCAAGGCGCCCGAAAGCGAATTCGTCGATGACGACAACGCGCGGGAGGCGCACAAGCTGGCGAAGCGCGGCGTGCTGGTCTCGATCGGCGCGCACGGCCAGCAGGCCGGCATCGGCCCGCACTGGGAACTCTGGTCGTTCGTCCGCGGCGGCATGTCACCCCTCGAGGCGCTCGCGGCCGGCACCATTGTCCCGGCGAAGTCGCTCGGCATGGCCAAGGACATCGGTAGTCTCGAACCCGGCAAGCTCGCCGACCTCGTCGTGCTCGACAAGGATCCGACGGTGGATATCCGCAACAGCGAAACCGTCCACCGCGTCATGATCGGCGGCCGCATGTACGATCCGCGCACGATGAACGAGGACGTCACCGGCACCCGCAAGCGCGCGCCCTATTGGTGGGAATAGCCGCGCGCCGCGTGCGCCTCAGCGGTTGACCATGCCGCCGGCCATGCGCGTGAACGCGGTGGTGATGGCGCTGCGCAGCGGCGCGTCGATGGCGCTGGCGTCGAGCGCACGCGCCATTGCCGCGAGCCATTGATCGGCGACCGCGCGGTCGATGGCGATGTTGCGGTGCATCGACATCACGCACGGGCCGCCGGGGCGCGCGTCGAACCAGTCGCGCGGGCCGCCGAGCCAGGCGACCAGGAAGCCGGTCAGCGATGTGCGCATCGGGTCGAGATCGGGGGCGTGCAGCGCGCGCAGCGCGGCGTAGTCGGGGTCGCCCTCCATCAGGTCATAGAAGCGGTCGACCAGCTTGCGCACTGCCACCGCGCCGCCGAACAGTTCGAACGGCGTCGGCACCGGGGGCGCGGGCGCCGTGGTGACCGCTGCGGAGGTCATGCAGCCGCGCGTAGCGGCGCTGCCGCTTCGCAGTCCGGGCATGGCCCGATGTGCGGATAGGGGTGTGCGGCCTCGTGCCAGTGCAGCACCGCGGCTTCGAACGCCGCGACGCCGTCGCCGTAACCGAGCGCGCGCAGCAGATCATTGGTCAGCAGGTCGAACGCCCGGTGCGCGGCATGCCCGCTCAGCGTGGCGGTGATGGTGCGGGCAGCGGCGGTGAAGTCTTCGGGGTTCATGATCAGCTTTCTGGACTCTGGCGGCTGGCGCGGCATTGACATGGATCAACCCGCAGCAACTTGACGCCGGGCGGTTCGCAGACGATGAAATCGATTGCAAGCCCCAATCGCCGGAACCCCGCATGCCCGAGCCCCGCAACATTCGCCGCGTCGCCATCATCGGCGGCGGCACCGCCGGCTGGATGGCGGCAGCGGCACTGGCCAACGCGCTCCAGCACGGCGTCGCCATCGAACTGGTCGAATCGGACGATTTCGGTACCGTCGGCGTCGGCGAGGCGACAATCCCGCCGATCAAGCTGTTCAACGCCCAGCTCGGCATCGACGAGAACGACTTCCTCAAATTCACCCATGGCAGCTTCAAGCTCGGCATCGAATTCGTCGACTGGGGCTGGACCGGCAACCGCTATTTCCACCCGTTCGGGACATTCGGCGCCGACTTCGATGCGGTGACACTGCACCACTATTGGCTGCGCGAACGCCAATGCGGCGACACCGCGCCGCTGTCGGATTATTCGATGGCCTGGGCCGCCGCCCGCGCCAACCGCTTCGACAAGCCCACGAGTGACCGCCGTCTGGTGCAGTCGACGATGGACTATGCCTATCATTTCGATGCGTCGCGCTACGCGCTGTATCTGCGGGCCTATGCCGAAAAGCGCGGCGTGACGCGCCATGAAGGCAAGGTCGCGACGGTCGAACAGGACGTACGCGGCTTCGTCAGCGCGGTGCAGCTCGAAGACGGCCGCCGCATCGAAGCCGATCTATTCATCGACTGCTCGGGCTTCCGCGGGCTGCTCATCCAGGGCGCGCTCGACACCGGCTATGACGACTGGACGCACTGGCTGCCATGCGACCGCGCCGTCGCCGTGCCGTGCGCCAGCAGCGATGATTTCACCCCCTACACACGCTCGACGGCGCGCGAGGCTGGCTGGCAGTGGCGCATCCCGCTGCAGCACCGCACCGGCAATGGCTATGTCTATGCCAGCCGCTTCCTCGATGATGACGCCGCGCAGGCGACGCTGCTCGCCAATCTCGACGGCGCACCGCTCGCCGAGCCGCGCCGGCTGGCGTTCACCACCGGCCGCCGCAAGCAATTCTGGAACCGCAATGTCGTCGCGCTCGGGCTGGCGAGCGGCTTCCTCGAACCGCTCGAATCGACAAGCATCCACCTCATCCAGTCGGGCATCAACCGGCTGCTGGCGCTATGGCCCGACCGCGATTTCGATCCGCTGATAGCCGCCGAATACAACAAGCTGACGGCGCGCGAATTCGAACGCGTCCGCGACTTCATCATCCTGCACTACAAGGCGACGACGCGCACCGACACGCCGCTGTGGCGCCACGTCGCGGCGATGGACATCCCCGACGAACTGGCGAACAAGATCGCGCATTTCGCGGCGCACGCGCGCGTCGTCGCCGACCCCGGCGAGCTGTTCGTCAACGTCAGCTGGCTCGCGGTGTTCCTCGGCCAAGGCATCATCCCGGCGCGCTATGACCCGCTGGCGGACGCACGCAATGTCGATGCGACGCGACTGCTGTCAGGCCTCAAGCGCGTGATCGGCGAGGCAGCCGACGCCATGCCGACGCACCGCGACTATGTCGCGCGCCACTGCGCAAGTTGAAGGGCCTCCGGCGGGCAGGCCTGAGGCCTGCACCCGTTTGAAGCGCGCACAACAACTGGGTGCAGCGCCAAGGCCCTGCCCGCCGGAGGCCCTACGCGGCTTCCTTCACCCGCATCATCGCGCCCGCCGCCAACACCAGCACCCCCGCCGCAATCGCCATCGCATAGACCGGCTGGTCGGGGAAAAAGCTGCCGACAATCTCGCCCAGCACGCTCGACACGATGAGCTGCGGCAGCACGATGAAGATGTTGAACAGCCCCATGTAGATGCCGAGCTTGGCCTGCGGCAGCGTTGTAGCGAGGATGGCATAAGGCATGGTCAGGATCGACGCCCAGGCGATGCCGATCAACACCATCGAGCCGATCAGCATATTTGCGTCGCGGATGAACAGGAACGACGCAAAGCCCGCCGCACCCGCCAGCAGCCCGATGATGTGGGTGTTGCGGCGGCCGATGGCGCGCGCGAGGCGTGGCAGGATGAACGCGGTGAGTGCGGCAACGCCGCTGTAGATGGCAAACAGCACGCCGACCCAGTCCGCCCCGTCGTTATACGCCTGTGACGCGGTATCGGTGGCGCCGAACACCCGCGCGGTGACGATCGGCGTGGTGTAGATCCACATGATGAACAGCGCCGACCAGGTGAAGAACTGGACGAGGCACAGCTTGCGCATCGTCACCGGCATCGCGGCGAGATCGGCGACGATGTGGCACAGCACATTGTCGCCGTGCCCGGTCGCCACCAGCCGCGCACTGGCGAGCTGCGCGAGCCCGAATGCCGCGAGCATTGCGCCCAATATGTACACCGGCTTGTCGAGCCCGAGGCCTAGCACCGCGCCGATGACCGCGAGCCCGGCTATAATCCACAGCGGTGCGTGGCGTACCATCGCCGGCGTCGTCACGGCGCCGCGCGCCGGCACGTGGCTTTCGCCGTCGAAGCCGCGCAACTGGTCGGGCGAGTATTCCTTCACCGACAGCACCGTCCACAGCACCGCACCGAGCAGCGCCGCCGCGCCGAGGTAGAACGCCAGCCGCACCGATTGCGGAATTTCGCCTTCCGGTGCCACATTGCTGACCCCAAAGACCTGCGTCAGCAGTGTCGGCGCGAGGCTGGCGGCGACCGCACCGGCACCAATGAACGCCGTCTGGAACGCGTAGCCGGCGGTGCTTTGGTCATCATCGACCATGTCACCGACAAACGCCCTGAACGGCTCCATCGAAATGTTGAGCGACGCATCGAGCATCCACAGCAGCACCGCCGCGACCCACAGCACAGGCGCGTTGGGCATCCCGACCAGCGCCAGCGTCGCCAGCACCGCGCCGAGCAGGAAATACGGCCGTCGCCGCCCGAAACGCCCCCAGGTGCGGTCCGAAAAATGCCCGATCAGCGGCTGCACCAGCAGGCCCGTCAACGGCCCGGCAATCCACAGGATCGGCAGGTCATCGATGCTGGTGCCAAGCGACTGAAAGATGCGGCTGACATTGGCATTCTGCAGCGCAAAGCCGATCTGGATGCCGAAAAAGCCGAAGCTGATATTCCATAGCCCGATATTGCTCTGGCGTGGCTTGGTCATGAAACTCCCCCATTGCCGGCTTTGGCCGGTCATTGTGTTCAGGCGGTCGCGCCGCAGCTTTGTCGCACGACCAGCCGCGCCGGCAGCAGCCGGTCGCCCACGTCGCGATTTTCGATGCGGTCGAGCAGCGCGCCGACAAGCGCCGCACCGCCACGCGCGACGTCCTGCGCCACCGTCGTCAGCGGCGGGTTGGCCATCGCCGCAGCGGGCAGATCGTCGAAGCCGGCGACCGCGACATCGTCGGGCGTGCGCAGGCCGGCCGCGTGCAACGCGCGCAACGCGCCGATGGCAATGAGGTCGGACGCCGCGAACACCGCATCGAACGCTACGCCGCGCGCCAGCAGCGCATTGGTCGCATCGAAGCCGGCCGCTTCGGTGGCGATGGCATCGAGTTGCAGCAGCGGATCGACCGCCAGCCCGGCAGCCGCGAGTGCGGCTGAGTAGCCGGTAAACCGATCCTCGAATTCAGGATAATGGTCGGTCGCGGCCCCGATGAACGCGATGCGGCGGCGCCCCAGACCCAGCAAATGCGCCGTCACGTCGCGGCCGCCTGCTGCATTGTCGCAGCCGATGGTGATGCCCGGCTGGCCGTCGCGTACTGCGCCCCAGCGCACGAAATGCGTACCCTGCGCATCGAGCGCCGCGAGCCGCGCGCGCGACAGGTGATAGTCGCCGTAACCCAGCAGCAGGATGCCGTCGGCCTTGCGGCTGTCCTCGAAATCCACATGCCAGTTTGACGACAATTGCTGGAACGAAATCAGCAGGTCATAGCCGTGCGCCGCGCACGCCCGGGTGATCGCGCCGACCATCGACAGGAAGAACGGGTTGATGTTCGACTCGTCGGGTGTCGGGTCTTCGAAGAACAGCAGCGCCAGCGTCCGCGACCGGCTGGTGCGCAGGCTTGAGGCGTTCTTGTCGACGGTATAGTTGAGCTGGCGGGCAATCGTTTCGATGCGCCGCCGCGTCGCCTCGTTGACCAGCGGGCTGCCGCGCAGCGCGCGCGACACCGTCGGCTGCGAGACACCCGCCGCCTGCGCAATATCGAACGAGGTCGGCTTATCCATGGCGCAAGCCGCACGCCGCGCGCGCGCGTTCAGTGATTGCCGCAAAGTCTGGCACGCCCGCGGGCACCAGCCAGCTGCCGCCGACGCAGCGTACCGCCGGATGCGCCAGCCACGCCGGGGCCGTCGCCAGCGTGATGCCGCCGGTCGGGCAGAAACGCACCGCACCGAACGGACCCGCGAGCGCCTTCAACGCCGGCAGTCCGCCCGAGGTTTCGGCGGGGAAGAATTTGAAGCGGTCGAGCCCCATGTCGAGCCCGCGCATGATGTCGCCTGCGCTCGCGACGCCGGGCAGGAACGGCACGCCGCTGGCAATCGCTGCGCGGCCCAGCGGTTCGGTCAGGCCGGGACTGACAATGAACTGCGCGCCCGCCGCCAGTGCAGCATCAAGGTCGCGGGTGTTGAGCACCGTGCCGGCGCCAACAATCGCGCCGTCGACCTTGGCCATTTCGCGCATGACGTCGAGCGCGACGGTAGTGCGCAGCGTCACTTCGAGCATCCGCAAACCGCCCGCGACGAGCGCCGCGGCAATCGGTGCTGCGTGCGCAACATCGTCGATGACCAGCACCGGAATCACCGGTGCGACCTGCATCAAAGCATCGATATCGCTCATGCGGCTACTCCACTCGCAAACGCTGCCGCCGCGCCGAACAGGCCGGGTTGCGGATGGGTGATCAGCCGCACCGGCAGAGCTGCCATGCGGGCTTCGTAGCGGCCCTTGGCGGCAAAGCGCTCGGCGAATCCCGATGTCGCCAGCCGGTCGGCGAGCCGTAGCCCGATGCCGCCCGCCAGCACGACGGCATTGGCGCCGTGCGCCAGCGCGAGGTCGCCGGCCACCGCGCCGAGAATCCGGCAGAACCGGTCGAGTGCGCTGTTCAGCAACGCCTCTTCGCCCGCCAGTGCTGCCTGCCACAGCGTGCGGTCGTCGCGTTGCAGCACCGCGCGGCCTTCGATCGCGGCAAGCGCGGCGTAGATCGCCGCCAGCCCCGGCCCCGACACCAGCCGTTCAATCGAAACGCGGCGGTACTGGCGACGCAGCGCCGCGAGGATGCCGTCCTCGATGCTGTCGAGCGGTGCGAAATCGATGTGACCACCTTCGGTTTCGATGACATGGGTATGGCCGCCGCGGCGCAGCAACTGTGCGACGCCGAGCCCGGTTCCTGGCCCGACAATCGTCGTCACTCCGTCCGCTGGCACCTCGGTCGGCCCGCAAATATGGACGAACGCATCGTCGCCAAGCTGCGCCACCGCATGGCCTATCGCGCCGAAATCATTGACCAGCGCGAAGCTGTCGAGCCCGAGCCGTTCGGCAATCAGCGCCGGACGGATGATCCACGGGCTGTTGGTCATCTTGAGCACGTCGCTATCGATCGGTGCCGCCACCGCAATGCCGGCATGGCGCGGCAATGGCCGCCCGAGCCGGGCCGCAAACGCCTCCCACGCCGTCGGCAGTCCGGCGAAATCGGCGGTCGCCAGCGTCACCGGCTCACCCAGTGCAACCACACGGCCACCATCGACTTCCGCAATGGCAAAGCGCGCGTGCGTGCCGCCGATATCGCAGGCGACAATTTCCATCACAGGCCAGCTGCCGCGAGCATCGCCGAGCCGCCGCGTTCGGCGCCATCGCTGCCGAAGCGCATGAACGCAAACAGTTCGCGACCGGTGCCGACGCCGGGCAGCGGCGGCATCGCATCGGGCCGCGCATCGAGCACGTCATCGGGAAGCAGCACCGACAGTGCGCCAGTAACGCCGCACAGCCGAACGATATCGCCGTCGCGCAGCGCCGCGAGCGGCCCGCCACCCAGCGCTTCAGGTGAGACATGGATTGCCGCCGGCACCTTGCCGCTGGCCCCCGACATCCGGCCATCGGTGACCAGCGCCACCTTGAAGCCACGGTCCTGCAGCACGCCGAGCGTCGGCGTCAGCTTGTGCAGCTCGGGCATGCCGTTGGCGCGCGGGCCCTGGAAGCGCACCACGACCACGACGTCGCGGTCGAGTTCACCGGCCTTGAACGCGGTGATGACTTGGTCCTGGTCATTGAAGATGCGTGCCGGGGCCTCAATCGTCAGCCGTTCGGGTGCCACGGCGCTGGTCTTGAAGATGGCGCGGCCGAGATTGCCCGAGACGAGCCGCATGCCGCCGTCGGGGCTGAACGGGTCGCTGGCGGGACGCAGCAGCGTCATGTCTAGGCTGGCCGTCGGCATGTCACCCCACACCAGCTTGTCATCGGCCAGCAGTGGCGCACGCGCATAATCACCGAGGTCGCGCCCCGCCACGGTCAGCACGTCGCAGTGCAGCAGCCCGGCATCGAGCAACGTCGCAATGGTGAACGCCATGCCGCCCGCCGCCTGGAAGTTGTTCACGTCGCCCGCGCCGTTGGGATAGACGCGCGCGATCAGCGGCACCGCCGCCGACAGCGCGTCGATATCTTCCCAGTCGATGCAGATGCCCGCCGCGCGCGCGATCGCCGGAATATGGATGGCGTGGTTGGTCGAACCACCGGTCGCCAGCAGGCCGACCACGGCGTTGACGATGGCCTTTTCGTCGATGACGCGCCCCAACGGGCGATAATCGTCACCGTCCCAGCCGATCTGCGCCAGCCGCTGTGTCGCGGCGCGCGTCAGCCGGTCACGCAGCTTGGTGCCCGGATTGACGAACGCGGCACCGGGCATGTGCAGCCCCATCACCTCCATCATCATCTGGTTCGAATTGGCGGTGCCATAGAAGGTGCAGGTGCCGGCGCCGTGATAGCTTGCCGCTTCAGCCTCGAGCAGCTCCTCGCGGCTCGCCTTGCCCTCGGCATACAGCTGACGGATGCGCTGTTTTTCCTTGTTTGCCAGCCCCGACGGCATCGGCCCCGCCGGCACCAGAATCGCCGGCAGATGCCCGAAACGCAGCGCGCCGATCAGCAGGCCGGGCACGATCTTGTCGCAAATGCCGAGCAGTGCCGCGCCTTCGAACATGCCGTGGGAGAGCGCCACCGCCGTCGACAGCGCGATGGTGTCGCGGCTGAACAGCGACAGCTCCATACCGCGCTGGCCCTGGGTGACGCCGTCGCACATCGCCGGCACGCCGCCCGCGACCTGCGCAGTGGCACCGACCTCGCGCGCGAATAGCTTCATCTGCTCGGGGTAGCGGCCATAGGGCTGGTGCGCCGACAGCATGTCGTTGAACGCGGTGACGATGCCGATGTTCATCACCTTGCCACCGCGAATGGCGGCCTTGTCATCGCCACTCGCGGCAAAGCCGTGCGCGAGATTGCCGCAGCTAAGATTGGGCCGGTCGACGCCACTGTCGCGTTCGCGCGCAATCATCTCCAGATACTGCACGCGCCCTGCCGCCGAGCGTTTGATGACGCGTTCGGTGACAGCCGCAACGCGCGGGTCGAGCCTAGTCATGCCAGCTTACTCCATCGCGTTCGGCCAGCCCAATCGCGGCCGATGGCCCCCAGCTGCCCGCCGCATAGGGCTTGGGCGCCATGCCATTGGCGGCCAGCGCAGCGCGGATGCCGTCGATCCAGCGCCACTGCGCCTCGACCTCGTCACGCCGCACGAACAAGGTCGAACGGCCCTCGATCAGGTCGAGCAGCAGCCGTTCATACGCGATGCGCCGTCGCGTATCGGCAAAGGCGTTGTCCATGCCGATATCGAGCGGCACTTCGCGCAGCCGGATGCCGTCGCGGTCAAGTCCCGGCGTCTTGGTCATCAACATCAGCCGGATATTCTCGTTCGGTTGCAGCTCGATGACCAGCTTGTTGGCGTTGACGGTGACGCCCTTGGTATCGAAAATCAGGTGCGGCACAGGCTTGAACTGGATGACAATCTGCGACGCGCGCGACGGCAGCCGCTTGCCGGTGCGCAGGTAGAACGGCACGCCCTTCCAGCGCCAGTTGTCGATGTTGGCCTTGAGCGCGACAAAGGTTTCAGTGTCCGACGCATGCCCCAGTTCCTCGGCATAGCCCGGCACCGGCTTGCCATCGGCAACGCCCGGGCCGTACTGCCCAGTGACGCAGTGCGCCGCGACATTGCCGGTATCGATGCGGCGCAGCGCGTTTAGAACCTTGACCTTTTCGTCGCGCACCGACGTCGGCCCGAAATGCCCCGGCGGCTCCATCGCGACCAGCGCCAGCAACTGCAGCATATGGTTCTGTACCATGTCGCGCAGGGCACCGGCGCCGTCGTAGAAATCGACGCGGCCTTCGAGCCCGACGGTTTCGGCAATGGTGATCTGGACATGATCGATGTGGCCGGCGTTCCACAGCGGCTCGAACAGCGAATTGGCGAAGCGCAACGCCAGCAGGTTCTGCACCGTCTCCTTGCCGAGGTAGTGGTCAATTCGGAAGGTGCGGTCTTCGGGGAAGGCGCTGGCCACCGCATCGTTGATGACCCGGCTCGAAGCGAGGTCGCTGCCCAGCGGCTTTTCGAGTGCTAGCCGGACATTGTCGCACGCCAGCCCGGCCCCCTGCAGCCCGGCAATCGTCGCGCCGAACAGGCTCGGTGCGGTGGACAGGAAAATCGCCACCGGGCAACCATCGGGGCCGGCAGCAGCGCGTAGCGCGCCATAACCCGCCATATCGGTGGCATCGAGCGGCACATAGTCAAGGCGCGCAAGGAATTTCGTCACCGCCGCGTCATTGCCGAGCCCGCCCGCGACATGCGCCGCAATGGCATCGGTCACCAGCGCCGCCAGCCCGTCGCGGTCGAGCGCGCTGCGCGCCGTGCCGACAATGCGCAAATCGGCCGCGAGCAACCCGTCGACATCGAGCGCATACAGCGACGGCCACAACATGCGCCGCGCCAGATCGCCAGTGGCGCCAAACAGCAACAGCGCCGACATCGAACCCACCCCTGAACCCTCTTGCTGATTTGCAGTCACCACCTTCGTAGCACTTGGCCCTGCCGCCGACAATCAATTTTGCAATCGATTGCAGAAATCGCTTAACAAGGCGTTGAAACTGCGCCATGAAGCGGGCGAGACAGTTACTGGGGTAATCTTCGCATGACCGCGCCGTCCATCGGCAATCTCGCCGATCTTGCCCGCATCGCCGGAGTGTCGACCTCGACCGTATCGCGCGCACTCGCCGACAGCCCGCTGATCAGCGAAAAGACCCGCACGCGCATTGCCGAACTGGCGCGCGAACACGGCTTCCAGCTCAACCAGGTCGCACGCAATCTGCGCCTTGGCCGCACACAGGCGATCGCCGTCGTGCTGCCGCTCGGCGACGAGAGCGCGCAGCATGTCTCCGACCCGTTCATCATGACGCTGCTCGGCTTCCTCGCCGATGCACTTACCGAACGCGGTTATGACCTGTTGCTGACGCGCATCGTGCCCGCCGACGACCAATGGCTGGACCGGTTGACGATTTCGGGCCGCGTCGACGGCGTCATTGTTATCGGCCAATCCGATCAGCGCGCCGTGCTCGACCGCACCGCCGCGCGCTACCTGCCGCTCGTCGTCTGGGGCGAGGCCGGCATCGGCCAGAAGCATTGCGCCATCGGCACCGACAACTGCGAAGGTGGCCGGCTGGCCACCGCGCACCTGCTCGGTCTTGGCCGCCGCCGCATCGCCTTCCTCGGCAATCCCGCCGCCCCCGAAATCGGTGCGCGCCACGCCGGCTACCTCGCGGCACTTGCTGATGCCGGCATTACAGCCGAACCCAGCCTGCTGCTGCCGCTACAACTCGGCTCCAAAGCTGCGTTCGGCCTCACCAGAGACTTTCTCGCCGCGCATCCCGAGATCGACGGCATCGTCGCCGCCTCCGACGTCGCCGCGATGGGTGCCATCCGCGCGCTCAGCGAAGCCGGCCGCGCTGTCCCCGAAGCCGTCGCCGTCATCGGCTATGACGACGTCCCCTTCGCCGCGCACACTACCCCGCCACTGACCACCATCCGGCAGGACCTTGGCAAAGGCGCCGAGCTGCTGGTGGCGGCGCTGTTCGAACGGATGGCAGGGACGGCAACGCCGTCGGTGGCATTTGCGCCGGAGCTGGTGCTGCGCGCTTCGGCTTGAAGGGCCTCCGACGGGCAGGGGCTTGCCCCTGCACCCACAAATTGGGTCCGCGCACCAAACGCCACACCGCGATCGCGGCACTGCGAATTAATGGGTGCAGGGGCAAGCCCCTGCCCGCCGGAGGCTCTA
>CALMPZ010000407.1 GCA_937871645.1 uncultured Polymorphobacter sp. | reverse complement strand
TCGGCAACCGGCTTCGTCGCTGGCGCGGCTTGCGCGGCGCTGGCTGCCAGCAGCATGGTCGTGAAAATCATCGGTCGTGTCATTGCAATGCCCCTTTGGTCGCCGTGAAAAAGCCCCTCCCCAAGGACCTGTTCACGCCGCGACATCGGCGGGGTGGCTGAAGCGTTCGTACAGGAAGCGCAGCACGCCGGTGCGCGCCGCGATGTAGGCCAGCGTTTCGGCAATTTCGAGCCGGCGACGCGGCCGGTCGAGTTCGACGCGCATGTCCTCGCCGATGGTCGCCGCCGGGCCGTTGGTCATCATCACGACGCGGTCGGCGAGCAGCACGGCTTCGTCGACATCGTGCGTGATCATCACCACGGTGTTGCCTTGCGCCGCCTGCAGATCCATCACCATGTCCTGCAGATTGGCGCGCGTCAGTGCGTCCAAGGCACCGAACGGTTCGTCCATCAACAACACGCGCGGCTGCATAGCGATGGCGCGCGCGATGCCGACGCGCTGCTTCATGCCGCCCGACAGTTCGCCGGGGCGTTTGGTCGCCGCGTGCGCCATGTTGACGAGTTCGAGGTTGTGCGCGACCCAGTCGCGGCGCTCGGCGCGGGTCTTGGTCGCGGCGAAGACCTTGTCGACGGCGAGCGCGACATTTTCGGCGACGCTGAGCCACGGCAACAGGCTGTGATCCTGGAACACCATCGCGCGGTCGGGGCCGGGGCTGTCGACGACCTTGCCGTCGAGGAACACCACGCCGGTGCTCGCCCTGGTCAGCCCGGCGATGACGTTGAGCAAGGTCGATTTGCCGCAGCCCGAATGGCCGATCAGTGCCACGAACTCGCCGCGTTCGACGTTGAGGTCGATGTTCTGCAGCGCGACGAACGGCCCGGTCTTGGTGGCGAAGCTGACGCCGATGCCTTCGAGTGCAAGGTAGGATTGCTTTTTCATGGCCTCAGCCCTCCCGCGAGATCAGGCGACCGGCAAATGCCACCAACCGGTCGAGCGCGAAGCCGACGAGGCCGATGTAAACCAGCGCGACAATAGTGTCGGTGAGCAGCGACGAGTTGTAGCTGTCCCAGATGAAGAAGCCGATGCCGGTGCCGCCCTGGACCATTTCGGCGGCGACAATTGCCAGCCACGACATGCCGATGCCGATGCGCAAGCCGGTGAACATGTAAGGCACGCTGGCCGGCAGCAGGATTTTGTAGAAGAATTTGGGCTTCGACAGCGCCAGCACGCGCGCGACGTTACGATAGGATTGCGGGATGGTCTGCACGCCGACCGCAGTGTTGAGGATGATCGGCCAGATCGCAGTGATGAAGATCAGGAATATCGTGGCGGGGTTGGCCTGCTGGAACGCCGCGAGGCTGAGCGGCAACCACGCCAGCGGCGGCACCGTGCGCAGCACCTGAAACAGCGGATCGAGCGCCCGAAACGCGAACAGGCTCGACCCGATCAGCACGCCCAAGGCAACGCCGACGACCGCCGACAGGCTGTAGCCGATGGCGACGCGCTTGAGGCTGGTGGCGATGTGGACGAGGATGCCGACATCGGCGCCGTCAGTGACCTGCACGCCGGTTTGCCAGCTGAAGCTGACGCCCTTCAACGGCTGGACGATGACTTCGCGGCTTTCGGTCCAGACCTTGTCGGGGCTGGGGAAGCGCGCGTCCGGCGCGCTGCACAGCGCCTGCCAAACGCCGAGCAGCACGACGACCATCAGCAGTGTCGGCAGGATCGCGGCGGCACGCGCCTCGATCCAGTTCTGCCACGCCGGCTTGGGCTTGATGGGCAGCGCTGGCGGCGCCACCGGCAGCGGCAGTCGCGGCGTGGCGGCTACGACGTTTTCGGGGAGCGTGCCCACCGGCGTCTCGACCAGTTTGAGGATTGCAGTCGCCATGGCTCAGGCCTTTTTCAGCGACAGGCTGGCGAGATACGCCGCCGGATTGGCGGGATTGAAGACCTTGCCGTCGAAGAACTTCTCGATGCCGCGCGACGTCGATTTGGGCACCGCACCGGCAGGCACCTTCGCCATCACGGCGGCCTGGCGCCAGATATCCTCGCGGTTGACCGCGGCAATCGCCTTGGTGGTGTTGAGCCCGACGGGCAGTTGGCCCCAGCGCTGGTTTTCGGTGAGGAACCACAGATCATGGCTGCGGTACGGGTAGCTCGCGTGGTTCGCCCAGAATTTCATCTTGAACGGGGCGTTTTTGTAGACGCGGCCGTCACCCATGACGAAGTTGCCCGCCAGCCGGTCCTGGATGTCGGTCGCCGGCACCTTGAGCCAGTCGCGCGAGGACAGGATGGCGACCATTTCGGTGAGATTCGCCGGGTTGTCACACCAGATTTGCGCTTCGATGACCGCCGCGGTCAGCGCGCGCGCGGCATTGGGATTGGCGGCAATCCAGTCGGCGCGCATCGCAAAGGACTTTTCGGGATGGTCCATCCACAACTGGCCGGTCGAGACCGCAGTGTAGCCGATCTTCTGCGCGACGAGCTGGTCGTTCCACGGTTCGCCGACGCAGAACGCCTCCATGGTCTTCGCCTTCATGTTGGCGACCATTTGCGGTGGCGGAATGGTGATGAGCGACACGTCGACATCGGGATTGATGCCGCTCGCGGCGAGCCAATAGCGCAGCCACAGGTCGTGTGTGCCACCCGGAAACGTGTGCGCCATGACGATCTTGGTACCCGCTGCCTTGCGCTTGGCGATGATCGGTTTCATCTTGGCTGCACCCAGGTCGGCGCGGACATTGAGATATTCGGCTTCGACCGAAATCCCCTGACCGTTGGTGTTGAGCCGGGCCAGGATCGACATCGGCACCGGGCGCTTGCCCTTGGTGATCGTGCCGAGCGTCAGGAAATACGGCATCGGCGTCAGGATGTGCGCGCCGTCGATGCCGCCACCGCCCGAGCCGAGTTCAAGGTTGTCGCGGACGCCGCCCCAACTCGCCTGCTTGATCACCGCGATATCGGGCATGCCGTATTTGGCGAACATGCCCTTGACCTTGGCGATGATCAGCGGCGCCGAATCGGTGAGCGCGATATAGCCGAGTTTGGCAGTTTTGGTTTCGGGGACGCCCGCCGCTGCGGCCCGCGCCACCCCGGGCATCGACTTCCTGG
>CALMPZ010000406.1 GCA_937871645.1 uncultured Polymorphobacter sp. | reverse complement strand
AAATGCAGCCGCGAAACCGCAGATGGGTCCCGGCCTACGCCGGGATGACGAAAGACTGATGGGTGCAGGCCTCAGGCCTGCCCGCCGGAGGCTCTATTCTTGAACGCCAACAAAAACGGCCGCGCATCCTGCGATGCGCGGCCGCTTTGCCGTGGTTGGCCGGGGTAGCTTAGAAGCGCATGCCCAGACCGACACCTGCGATGATCGGGTTGATGTCGACATCGACGGTGTTGACCAGCGCGCCGGTGGTCAGCGTCGCCGTCGACGACATGTCGATGTACTTGATGTCGAAGTTGAGGAAGACCTTCGGCGAGATGTCGACATCGACACCGGCCTGCAGCGCCCAGCCAAAGCTGCTGCTCATCGACACGTCGGTCGCGCCGAACGCGGCATCAACCTGCGAGGTGGCGCCTTCCGAATAGAAGATCGTGTAGTTGATGCCGGCACCGACATATGGGCGGAAGCTCGACTTCGGCATCAGGTGATACTGCAGCGTCAGCGTCGGCGGCAGCACCCAGGTGGTGAGCAGCGGGATACCGGCGACCGGGCCCGAGTTGCCCGTTGCAGTGTGCTTCGACGTCGCGAGGATGAGTTCGGCACCGATGTGGTCGGAGAACATGTAGGTGAAGTCGAGTTCGGGCACGAACTTCGTGTTGATGTCGACCGACGACGTCGGCAGCGACGGCACGATGGTGCCCGAATTACCCGTCGGCGCGATGAGGACACCGCGCAGCCGGACGAGCCAGTCGCCCTTTGCGATACCGGTTTCGGCATGCGCGGGTGCGGTCAGCGCCAATGCTGCGATGGCAGCGGTGATGAACAATTTGGTCTGCATTTTTGCCTCCTGTGTGAACACACAGAGGCTCTACCGACGCTGCCGCAGCGCAACATTGATCTGGCGCAAGATTTTCGTGTCGATTTGGCAACAGTGCACCCAATTCGCGCGCTGGATGCAAACTATCCCGCCAGTGACTCCACCGCATGCGCGAACGACATCCAGGCTGCACTGTTGCCGACCGGCACCAGCAGCAGCGTGTACGCCAGCATCAGTGCGCCGCCGATGACATAGACGCGCGGCACATGCCCGAGCCGGCGCCAGTCATGCACCATTGGGATCGCCAGCAGCGCCAGCGCGGCAAACCCCGGCGGCACCGCCACCATCACCGGCGGCGGCCCGACCGCACCCGGCGGCGCAAACAGCAGCATGAACACCCGCGCGATCGCGGCGTGCATCAGCGGGATCATCGTCAGGATCATCAGCCGCTTGTGCAGTTCGGGGCGCCGGACATTGGCAATGGCAGCGGCGAAAAAGCCCGTGAAAAGCGGCAGCGCCAGCAGCGGCACCACGACAAAGCGCCGCGCCGCGTCACCCATGCCGATGGCTTCCGCCACCTTGATTTCATTGATCGATGCCAACACCACAGTGAACGCCATCCCCGACACCAGCGCAATGCCGACCAGCCCGAAGCTGCGATGCAGCGGCACGCGGCGCGTCGCCACCAGCAACGTCTGGGTGAAATACAGCAACGTCCAGCCGAAGAAGAACAACCCGTGGACATGCATTACCGGATTGCCGGTAAAACTGCCGTTGGCGAGCTTCGCCCAATAGGTCGGAATGAAGCCGCCGAACGCGATCACCGCGAACAGCACCGCCATGCCGACATAAAACCATTGATCGCTGCGCACGCCGATACGCGGTGCCAGTGTCGCCATATAATCCGTCCCCCGACCGAATATACCGGCGGGGAGAGTCGGTCGAAAAGGGTTTCAGGTCAAGAGTAAGTGCCTCCGGCGGGCAGGGGTGACCCCTGCACCCGATTGAAAAAGAGTTCGTCATCCCGGCGCAGGCCGGGACCCAGTCGGTTCCGCATGAGCGCGCGTCCACGACTGGGTCCCGCCTGCGCCGGGATGACGAAGCAAGAAACAAATGGGTGCAGGCCTCAGGCCTGCCCGCGCGGCACGCCCTTCAATTCAACTGCAACTTCCCGCCACCTGCGCTATCAACGCGCCATGTCCGACCTGTTCCCCGCGCCCACGCCCGTCGCGCCGCTTGCCGAGCGCTTGCGGCCGGCGTCGCTCGCCGAGGTTGTCGGGCAGGAACATCTGACCGGGCCGGCGGGTGCGATTGGCCGGATGGTCGCGGCGGGCAAGCTTGCGAGCATGGTGTTGTGGGGGCCGCCCGGCACCGGCAAGACGACGATTGCGCGGCTGCTGGCCGATGCGGTGGGGATGCGGTTTGTCGGGGTGTCGGCGGTGTTTTCAGGCGTCGCCGACCTCAAGAAGCTGTTTGCCGAGGCGCGCGCGGCATCGGTGCCGACGTTGCTGTTCGTGGATGAAATCCACCGCTTCAACCGCGCGCAGCAGGACGGATTCCTGAGCGTTGTCGAGGACGGCACGGTGGTGCTGGTCGGTGCGACGACCGAGAATCCGAGCTTCGAACTCAACGCCGCTATCCTTAGCCGCGCGCAGGTGCTGATCGTGCGGCGCCTTGATGCGGCGGCGCTCGATGCGTTGCTGGTGCGCGCCGAAACGCTCGAAGGCCGGACATTGCCGCTAACGGCCGAGGCGCGCGAGGCGCTGGTCGCATCGGCCGACGGCGACGGGCGCTTTCTTCTCAACCAGGCCGAGACGCTGTTTTCGCTGGCACTCGAGGCGCCGCTTGAGCCCGCAGCACTGGGCGAGCTGCTCCACCGCCGCATGCCGGTCTATGACAAGGACCGTGAGGGGCATTACAATCTGATCTCGGCGCTGCACAAATCGTTGCGCGGATCCGACCCCGATGCGGCGCTGTATTGGCTGGCGCGGATGCTGGTCGCGGGCGAGGAGCCGCTCTACTTGCTGCGCCGGCTGGTGCGCTTTGCCAGTGAGGACATCGGGCTCGCCGATTCGAACGCGTTGCAGGTCTGCCTCGCGGCGAAGGATGCGTACGACTTCCTCGGCTCCCCCGAAGGCGAGCTGGCGATCGTCCACGCCTGCCTCTACCTCGCCACCGCGCCCAAATCGAACCGCGCCTATGCCGCGTCGAAGGCCGCAATGCGCGCCGCGAAGGAAACCGGCTCGCTGACGCCGCCGCAGAACATCCTCAACGCCCCGACCAAGCTGATGAAGAACCTCGGCTACGGCAAAGGCTATGCCTATGACCATGACGTCGAGGGCGGGTTTTCGGGCGCCAACTACTGGCCCGACGAAATGGCGCCGCAAAGCTTCTACACCCCCACCGAACGTGGCCATGAAAAACGCATCGCCGAACGCATGGCGTGGTGGGCCGAGCAGCGCGCGGCCAAGACCAAG
>CALMPZ010000405.1 GCA_937871645.1 uncultured Polymorphobacter sp. | reverse complement strand
GCGCCACTGCATTTTTGCGGGTGTTCGGGCGCGACATCCGGCATGTCGGCGTTCAGGGCCTGGGGCCGTTGCGCGCTGCCCCCGCGGCAGGCGCAGCGCTGACCGCACTTGTGCTGGCGTGGCGGCCGCTGGCCAACCGCGTCGGCATCAAGATGTTCGGCTGCGTCGCCCTATTTGGCGTCGCCACCATCGTCTTCGGGCTGTCGACCAATTTGTGGCTGTCGCTGGCAGCGCTCGCCGTGCTCGGTGCGGCCGACATGGTCAGCGTCTATGTGCGTTCGTCGCTGATCCAGCTGCACACCCCCGATGAAATGCGCGGCCGCGTGTCGGCGGTGTCGATGCTGTTCATCTCGGCGTCGAACGAGCTCGGCGAGTTCGAAAGCGGGCTGACTGCGGCATGGTTCGGTCCCGTCGAGGCTGTCGTGCTTGGCGGCATCGGTGCTATCATCGTCACCGGGCTATGGGCGTGGTGGTTCCCCGAACTGCGCCGCGCTGACCGATTTGTACCACGCGAAAGCGGCTGACGCGCAGCGCGCCAATTCGCTATAACCTAGGAAAATCCAAAGGACGCCGCCATGAAAGCCGACAGCATCATCGCCACCATTGGCAACACCCCGCACATCCGCGTCAGCCGGCTGTTCCCGAACGCCGAAGTCTGGATAAAGTCCGAACGCGCCAACCCCGGCGGGTCGATCAAGGACCGCATCGGGCTGGCGATGATCGAGGATGCCGAAGCGCGCGGTGTTCTGAAACCCGGTGGCATCATCGTCGAGCCGACCAGCGGCAACACCGGCATCGGGCTGGCGATGGTCGCCGCGGTCAAGGGCTACAAGATTGTCCTCGTCATGCCCGAATCGATGTCGCTCGAACGCCGCCGGCTTATGCTGGCGTATGGCGCGACGTTCGACCTGACGCCGCGTGAAAAGGGCATGAAGGGCGCCATCGAACGCGCCGCCGAAATCGTCAAGTCGACACCGGGCGCGTGGACGCCGGGGCAGTTCGAAAACCCCGCCAACATCACCGCGCACGTCAAGACCACCGCGCAGGAAATCCTCGCCGACTTCGCCGACACGCCGATCGATGCGATCATCACCGGCGTCGGCACTGGCGGCCACATCACCGGCGTTGCCGAAGTGCTCAAGCCGAAGTGGCCGGGCCTCAAGATCTTCGCTGTCGAACCGACCTTGTCGCCGGTGATTTCGGGCGGCCAGCCCGGCCCGCATGCCATTCAGGGCATCGGCGCCGGCTTCATCCCCGATAACCTCCACACCAAGCTGCTCGACGGCGTCATCCAGGTCGCCCCCGACGATGCCAAGGCCTGGGCGCGCAAGTCGGCAACCACCGAAGGCATGCTCGTCGGCATTTCAAGCGGCGCGACGCTCGCCG
>CALMPZ010000404.1 GCA_937871645.1 uncultured Polymorphobacter sp. | reverse complement strand
GATGGCGGCCCGTCGGTCGCCGCGATGATGGCGCCGCACGACGCCGAAATCGCGCCCTACCGCTTCGACGACCTGCGCCGCTTCGGCAAGCCGACGCTGCGGCCGCGCGCCGTCAACTGGAAGAACGTCGGCGACAATTATTCGGACGCGCTGCACGTGCCGTTCGCGCATCCGGGGCTCAAGTCGCTGTTCGGGCACAATTACATCATCGAGGCCGGCGAACACGTCGACCGGCTGCGCGGTCACCTCCACGACGAACCGCGTTCCAGCCTGTCCGAGCACGCCTATCACCGGCTGCTGCCGCGCGTCGACCACCTGCCCGAAAGCCATCAGGATCTGTGGCTGTATTTCAAGCTGTGGCCCAACATCGCGTTCGACATCTACCCCGACCAGGTCGATTTCATGCAGTGGCTGCCGCTGACGCCGACGACCACGCTGATCCGCGAGATGTCCTACGCCATTCCCGATGACCGCCGCGAAATGAAGGCGGTGCGCTACCTCAACTGGCGCATCAACCGCCAGGTCAATGCCGAAGACACCGCGCTGATCAGCCGCGTGCAGGCCGGCATGGCGTCGCGCTACTACACCAGCGGACCGCTCGGCGAGTCCGAGGTCTGCCTCAAATCGTTCGCGCGCCGTATGCGCAACGTCATCCCCGAAGCGCGGCTCGACCGCGCGCCCGCACCCGGTTGGAGCCGCAAATGACCTACGACGCCCTCATCATCGGCGGCGGCCACAACGGGCTGACCTGCGCCTTCTACCTCGCGCGTTCGGGGATGAAGGTCCGCGTGCTCGAACGCCGCGGCATCGTCGGCGGCGCCGCAGTGACCGAGGAGTTCCACCCCGGTTTCCGCAATTCGGTGGCGAGCTACACGGTCAGCTTGCTCAACCCCAAGGTCATCGCCGACATGAAGCTCGCCGAACGGGGCTTGCGCATCATCGAGCGGCCGATTTCGAACTTCCTGCCGCAGGCTGACGGCGGGTATCTCAAACTCGGTGGCGGGCTCGAGGCGACACAGGCCGAATTCCGCAAATTCTCGAACCATGACGCCGATGTGCTGCCGGCCTATTATGACGCGCTCGAACGCGTTGCCGACCTGCTGCGCGACCTGGCGATGAAGGCGCCGCCGAACCTTGGCGGCGGGCTGCGCTCGTTGCTCGCGGCGGCGGTGCAGGGCAAGCGTTTCGCGCAACTGTCGGTCGAAGACGCGCGCGACGTGCTCGACCTGTTCACCAAGTCGGCGCGCGACTTCCTGAACGGCTGGTTCGAAAGCGAAGCCGTCAAGGCAGCGTTCGGCTTCGACGCGGTGGTCGGCAACTATGCCAGCCCCGATACGCCGGGCAGCGCCTATGTGCTGCTCCACCACGTCTTCGGCGAGGTCAACGGCAAGAAGGGCGCCTGGGGCCATGCCGTTGGCGGCATGGGCGGCATCACCCAGCGCATGCGCGCCGCGTGCGAGGAAGCCGGCGTCGAGATTTCGACCGACGCCGCCGTCGCGCGACTGATCGTCGAAAACGGCAAGGCGGTCGGCGTGCGGCTGGTCGATGGCAGCGAAGTGCGCGGCAAGCGCGTCGCCGCCAACGTCAACCCGCGGCTACTCTATCAGCAGCTTGTCGCAGTGGAAGACCTCAGCCCCGAATTCCACCGCCGCATCAAGGGGTTCAAATGCGGCTCGGGCACCTTCCGGATGAACGTCGCGCTCAGCGAACTACCGCGCTTCACTTGCCTGCCCGAACCCGGCGACCATCTGCAAAGCGGCATCATCCTCGCGCCGACGCTCGACTATATGGACGCGGCGTTCACCGATGCGCGCAAGTTCGGCTGGTCGAAGGCGCCGATCGTTGAAATGCTGATCCCGTCGATCGTCGACGATTCGCTCGCCCCCCAGGGGCAACACGTCGCCAGCCTGTTCTGCCAGCAGTTTGCGCCGGTGCTGCCTGATGGCCGCCACTGGGACAATGAGCGCGAAGCCGCTGCCCAGTGCATCCTCGACACCGTCGAACTGCACGCGCCGGGGTTCAAGGCCTCGGTGCTCGGCACGATGATGCTCAGCCCGCACGATCTCGAAACCAAGTTCGGGCTGATCGGCGGCGACATCATGCACGGCAACATGAGCACCGACCAGCTCTGGGCCGCGCGTCCGCTGCTCGGCCACGGCAACTACCGCGGGCCGATCGAGAACTTGTACATGTGCGGCGCCGGCACACATCCGGGCGGCGGCGTGACCGGCGCGCCGGGACACAATGCGGCGCACGAGATGCTGGCGGATGCGTCGTTCACGGGGAAGTTCCGGCGCTGGAAGTAAGAGCCTCCGGCGGGCAGGCCTGAGGCCTGCACCCGATCATTTTCTTCGTCATCCCGGCGAAGGCCGGGACCCAGCTTTCTTTCCGTCAGTGCGTTTGAAGGCAACTGGGTCCCGGCCTTCGCCGGGATGACGGTGGCATTCTTCAAATGGGTGCAGGCGGCCACTCTTGTTAAAGGCTGGCCTGCCCGCCGGAGGCTCTTAATCTTAACCGCGTCGCCCGCCGCATCAGCCAGAACACCGGCGCGCCGGCGATCAGCAGCACGGTGCTCCAGCCGGTGGCCTGCACGCCGGCACCCCACAGCGTCCAGAACACATAACCCAGCGCGAAAAGGCCGATAATGCCGCCGATGCGCAGCCGCAGTGCCGAGGTGGTGACGCCGAGGTAGACGAACAGCGTCGATGACGTCGACAGCAGCGCCAGATAGACGAACAGGTCAGTCATGGTGCGGCTGGAATTGAGCAGCAGCAGGATGGTGGTCAGCGCGGCGTTGAACAGCAGCGCGCGGACGGGGGTGCCGTGGCTGGTGACGCCGCCGAACCACGCCGGCACCGCGCCGGCGCGCGCGACGCTGACGACCAGCGCGCCGTTCGACAGCGACAGCCCGTTAAGGCAGCCGATGCCGCTGATGGCGGCGAAGATGGCGACGGTCAGCGCCGGGCCGTGGCCCCAATATTGCGCGATGAAATCGGCGAACGGCGCGTGGCTGGCGGCGGCGACATCGGCGGGCATCAGCAGCGCGATGCCCGAGCAGGCGATGATGTAGATGAGGCCGGTGAGTGCGGTGCCCCAGATCAGCGCGCGCGGCAGCGTCTGCGACGGGTTGTCGACCTGTGCCGACGCGAACGATGCCGATTCGAAGCCGAGCATCGCCCACAGCGTCAGCGCGGCGGAGGCGGTGATGGCCGACGCCGAAAACCCTTCCGCCGGCAGCGGCGCGAGTGCGGCGCCTTTGGTCGCGCCGGTCACACACAGCGTGATGCCGATGGCGGCAATCAGCGGCGTCAGTTTCAGGATGGTGGTAACGATCTGGAAGCCGCCGGCGGCATGCGCGCCGCGTAGATTGACCAATGTCACGCCCCACACCACGCCAATCGACAGCAGCGCCGGCAGCCCCGGCACGGCGTCGATGCCCGGCGCGAACATGCTGAGATAGCTGACTGCGGCGGTCGACACGGCGGCGTTGGCGACAACGGTTGCCACCCATTGGCTCCAGGTCACCAGAAACGCCGGCAGTGGACCGAACGCCGTGCCGACAAAGCCGTGCGGGCCATCGGCTTCGGGCAGATGCCGTGTCAGCCGCACCAGCATCAGGACGATGGTCATGGTGCCGATGATGGTCAGTGCCCAGCCGACGACGGCGTTCCAGCCGAACGGCGCGAGTGCGGCGGGCAGCAGGAATACCCCCGACCCGATCATGATGCCCATGACCATCGACAGGCTCATCCACGGCCCGAGCTTCTTGTGCGCGGCGGTGCCGGTCAACTGCCGCTGGCCTGAAAACGCTTCGCCATGTTGCTATCCCCCGTGTCGCCGTGCGCCCCAACGAAGAAGGGCCATATTGCACGCAAATGCAATATGGCCCCGCTTTTTCGCTGGCGCCGTGAGCGGCGCCCGCCGTGTCCTAGAAGCGCTGCGTGAACTGCAGGCCGATCTGGCGCGGCGTGATCGGCACGGTGTAGACGATGCCGGGCGCGGTAACGCCGTTGATCTGCGTGCCGTAGTAGTTGCCGGCGCAGACCTTGGTCGTGCACGACGTGTAGCGCGACGAGTTGCCGAGCACGTCGAACAGGTTCTTGCCCCACAGCTCGATCGCCCAGTTGCCGCGCGCGATACCGGCGGTGAAATTGACCGCGGCGTAGCCGGGCGACTTGCCGAACAGTGCGCGGCCGCTGGGCGTGATCGGGGTGATATCGTCATCGTAGCTCGTCGTGCGCAGTGCGCTGTAGAACGCCGACTGATAGGTCAGCGTGCCCTGGAGATGCGCATCGAAGTCGCCCGCCATCCACTGGTAGCGCGCGGTGCCCGCCGCCTTGAACTCGGGCGTGACGGGCAGCGAGGTGCCTTCGGGTGCGAGTATCTGGTTGGTCTCGCCCCCCGGTCCGGGCAACGCACAATTATTGTCGGGGTTCGAATATTCGCAATAGTTACTGGTAAGTTCGGCGTTGAGATAGGTCGCCGAGGCGTTGATCGTCAGCCCTTCGGTGACCGCCCAGCTGATATCGGCCTCGACACCCATGACGTCGGCATTGCCGGCGTTCTGGATGACGGTCAGGCTGTTCTGGCCGAGGAACGATAGCTGGAAGTCGTTCCAGGTTTCATAGAAGAACGCCCCGTTGAAGCGCAGCCGGTTGTCCATCCAGCTGGTTTTCCAGCCGAGTTCATAGTTGGTCAGGAAGTCGGCGTCATACGGCCCGAGGTTGCCGTTGCGGTTGACGCCGCCCGGCCGGTAGCCCTTCGAATAGGTCGCATAGACCAGACCTTCGGGGCTGAAGTTCCACGTCAGGTTGAGCTTGGGCAGGAAGCCAGTGTCCTCGACTGTCTTGTTGAGCCGGACGCAGGGGGCACCATTGACGATCGGCAGGCCGTCGACATGCGGCTGCTGGCCGGGCAAGCAGCGACGTTCGCCCGATTTCAACCCGTAGAAGCCGACCAGCGAATTGTCGAACTTGTAGTAGCGCCCGCCCGCCGTGACCGTCAGCGTCGGCAGGATGTCAAACGTCGCTTCGCCGAAAACCGCATAGTCCTTGTCCTGACGCTGCTGGTTGGTCAGCCAGATCGTCCCCGGATAGCCGGTGATCGACGCCCCGTCGTTGAGGTTCGGAATCACATAGTTCTGGAAAATATGGTGGTTCTGAACCTGATAGAACAGGCCGGCGACAAAGCGGAAACGGTTGGCCGTGTCCGACGCGATGCGCAGTTCGTGGCTCTGCTTGTTGAAATTGTCGCGGCCTTCGGTGTGCTGCGACGGGTTGATGAAATTGCCGGCATTATCGTAAATCGA
>CALMPZ010000403.1 GCA_937871645.1 uncultured Polymorphobacter sp. | reverse complement strand
GCAGGTCGGGTGGAACTGGTTGAATTCCATGTTCGACACGCGGCAGCCGGCGCGCCACGCCATCGCGATGCCGTCGCCGGTCGAGCCGTCGGGGTTGGTCGAATATTGATAGACGCGCGACGCGCCGCCGGTTGCCAGTACCACCGCCTTGCCGGTGAAACGTTCGACGGCATGCGTATCGAAGTTGAACGCATAGACGCCGTGGCAGCGCCGTTCGGCGAAGCGCTGGCCTTCGACATTGCGTTCGGTGATCAGATCGACCGCAACCCGTCCGGTGGCGATAGTGATGCGCGGGTGCGCCTGCGCGGCGCGTTCGAGCGCCTTTTGCACCGCCCAGCCGGTCGCGTCATCGACATGGACGATGCGGCGGTGGCTGTGGCCGCCTTCGCGCGTCAGGTGGAAGCGTTCGCTGACGGTTTCGCCGGGGTTGAACGGCACGCCGAGCGCCGCCAGCCGCTCGATGGCGGGCGCGGCGTTTTCGACGACGAACTCGACGGTGGCGCGGTCGTTCAGGCCGCCGCCGGCGATCATCGTGTCTTCGATATGGCTTTCGAACGTGTCGCCGGGTTCGAGCACCGCAGCAATGCCGCCTTGCGCCCAGCTCGTCGAGCCGGCTGACAATTCGCCCTTCGACAGCACCGCGACGTTGAAGCGGTCGGCAAGGTTGAGCGCCGCAGTCAGACCGGCGGCGCCCGAGCCGATGACGATGACGTCGAAGACCTGCGCCTCGGCGGCGGGGGCGCGCTTACGCATCGACGCCGTCGCGGCGCGTGAACGACAGGAACACGTCCTCAAGGTCGGGCTCCTGCGTCGAAACATCGACGATGCCGAGCCCGGCGTCGGCGAGCGCGGTCAGGATGGCGCCGACCTGGCTGTGGCGCTTGTCGTAGCTGATGCTGAGCGTACGCGGCCCGAGCAGGGTTGCGACAAAGCCCGGCGGCACTTCGGTCAATTCGCGGTCGACGATGACGCGCAGGATCTTTTCCTGCGCCGTCGCCATCAGCGTGCTGGTCAGGTCGTTTGCCACGATCTGCCCGTTGTTGACGATGGCGATGCGGTCGCACAGCTCCTCGGCTTCTTCGAGATAGTGCGTGGTCAGCACCACGGTCGTGCCGCCGGCATTGAGTTCGCGGACGTAGTTCCACAGCTGCTGGCGCAGTTCGATATCGACGCCGGCGGTGGGTTCATCAAGCACCAGCACCGGCGGGTTATGGACCAGTGCCTTCGCCACCAGCAACCGCCGCTTCATGCCGCCCGACAGCGTGCGTGAATAGACGTGCGCCTTGTCCTCAAGGTGCACGGCGCGCAGCAGCTCCATCGTCCGGCGCTGTTTGGGCGGCACACCGAACAGCCCGGCGTGGATTTCCAAGGTTTCGAACGGCGTGAAGAAGGCGTCGAAAACAAGCTCCTGCGGGACAATGCCGATCGAGGCCTTGGCGTTGCGCGGGTGTTCGTCGATGTCGAAGCCCCAGACCGTCGCCTGCCCGCCGGTCTTGTTGACCAGCCCGGCCAGGATGTTGATCATCGTCGACTTGCCGGCGCCGTTGGGGCCGAGCAGCCCGAACATGGAGCCGCGCGGGATTTCGATGCTGACGCCGTCAAGCGCGCGCTTGCCGTTCGAATAGGTCTTTTCGAGACCGCGAAGAGAGATGGCGGATTGGCTCATGTCGCAAGGGCATAGTCGCCAGCGGCGCGCTTCGCAATGCACCGGCACGTCGCAGATGACAGGCGCGCGGCGCCTTGCTAGAACCGCTGCATGGTTACGATCCCGCCCCCCGAAGTGTTCTTCACCGACCACCGCCGCGTCCATTGCGACGGCGACGAGGGCGGCGTGCCCGGCCACCCGCGCGTGTTCCTGCAGATGGACGCCAGCGGCTATGTCGATTGCGGCTATTGCGACCGGCGCTTCATCCTGGCGGGCGGTCCCGCCGAAACCCGCCCTGGCATCGCGCCTGCCAAGGACGACGGCGGCCACTGAGCCGTCACCAATAGCCTGACATGATTTCGCGCGCCCAATCGGGTTCGCGGATTTCCCCGCGCGGCGCAAATCCGCGCATCACCGGCTTGATATCGACGACCGGCGTGCCGTCGATGGCGTCGAGCCCGCGCACGTGCAGCGTCGTGCCTTCAACCTTCTCGATGCGACAAACCGACACGGCGAGGCGGTTCGGGCGGTTGCGGCCGCGCTGCGCGAAGATGCCGACCAGCGGCCAGTCGGGATTGCCGCGTGGCCGGCGGGCGCCCAAGGTCACCTGTGATTCGGGCAACTTATCGAACAGATAGACAATTTCCGCGTGGCTGAAGGCATCTAGTCCCTGCAACGCGTCAGGCCCGAATCGCATCACATCGAGCTCGATTCGCGCGGTGACCGCATCCCAATCGTCATCGTCTGCGGGGACGCGGCCACCGACAACCCGCCCCACCGGTAAAATCGTGAATGACATACATTCCCCCTAGTTGGATTCGTCCCTATATCGGAGACATGACCATCATTGATCCCGCCAACATCTTCTACCGCGACACCGGACTTGACCCGGCGCGCACCGAACGCCTTGTCACGCAGGCCTTGAACGGCTGCGACGATGGTGAGCTCTATCTGCAACACGCGGTATCCGAAAGCTTCGCGTTCGATGACGGGCGATTGAAGGCGGCGACATTCAACACCGAACAGGGCTTCGGGCTGCGCGGCGTGGCGGGCGAAACCACCGCGTACGCGCACGCCAACGAACTATCCGACGCGGCCATCCTGCGCGCTGCCGACACCATCAAGGTCGTGCGCTCCGGCCACGGCGGCAACGCCGCGCTCGACCGGCCGCCGAGCACCAATGCCCGGCTCTATACCGATGCCGACCCGCTGAGCGCGGTGCCGTTCGCGCAGAAGGTCGCGCTCCTGCAGAAGATCGATGCGGCGGCGCGCGCGCGTGACCCCAGGGTCGTGCAGGTGTCGGCCAGCCTGCTCGGGTCGTGGAGCGTCGTCGAAATCGTCCGCGCCGACGGCTTGCGCGCCCGCGACATCCGGCCGCTGGTGCGTTTGAACGTGCAGATCGTCGCGCAGGTCGGCGACCGCCGCGAAACCGGCTTCCACGGGCTCGGCGGCCGCTATCTCTATGACGGGCTGTTCGACGAGGCGACGTGGAACAAGGCGATCGACCTTGCGCTGGCGCAGGCCCTGGTCAACCTTGATGCCGTCGCCGCACCGGCAGGCGAAATGACCGTCGTGCTCGGGCCGGGCTGGCCGGGCATTCTGCTGCACGAAGCCATCGGCCACGGGCTGGAGGGCGATTTCAACCGCAAGGGCACCAGCGCGTTTGCCGGGCTGATCGGCCAGCGCGTTGCCGCACCCGGGGTCACCGTGGTCGATGACGGCACCATCGCCAACACGCGCGGCGCGCTGACCATCGATGACGAAGGCACGCCGACCAGCCGCACCGTACTGATCGAGGACGGCATCCTGAAGGGCTATCTGCAGGACCGCATGAACGCCCGGCTGATGGGCGTGGCGCCGACCGGCAACGGCCGCCGCGAAAGCTTCGCGCACGCGCCGATGCCGCGCATGACCAACACGATGATGATGGGCGGCAACGAAGACCCCGGCGAAATCCTGCGCAGCGCCAAGTCGGGCATCTATGCCAAGAACTTCGGTGGCGGCCAGGTCGACATCACCAGCGGCAAGTTCGTCTTTACCTGCACCGAGGCCTACACAATCGAAAACGGCAAGCTCGGCGCGCCGATCAAGGGCGCGACGCTGATCGGCAACGGCCCCGACGTGCTGACGCGGGTCAAGGCGATCGGCAATGATCCGATGCTCGACGAAGGCGTCGGCACCTGCGGCAAGGCCGGGCAATCGGTGCCCGTCGGCGTCGGCCAGCCGACCTTGCTGATCGAAGGGCTGACGGTGGGCGGCACGGCGGCCTGAGCCGAGCATAGGCCAGATTCTGGGGAGCACGCGCGATGGAATTTTTCGACCATATCACCGACAAATATGCGGCGTTCATCAAGAAGCAGCCGGTGTTCTTCGTCGCCACCGTCGCCGGCACATCGCGCATCAACCTCAGCCCGAAGGGCATGGACACGTTCCGCGTGCTCGGCCCCAACCGCGTCGCCTGGCTCGACTATGGCGGCTCGGGCAACGAAACCAACGCGCATTTGCTCGCCGATGGCCGCATCACCGTGATGTTCTGCGCCTTCGACCGCCCGGCGCTGATCTACCGACTCTACGGCCGCGCCGCGCCGGTGCTGCCGCAGGACGCCGGCTGGGCCGCAATCGCCGAAAACTTCACCATCGAACGCGGCGTCCGCCAGATTTTCGACATGACGGTTCAATCGGCGCAGGATTCGTGCGGCTGGGCAGTGCCTGAAATGGAGCTGAAAGCCGAACGCGAGACGCTGCGCAAATATTACGTCAACGAAGAACCTGCCGAACGGATGCGCAAGTACAAGGAACGCGACCGCAGCATCGACGGGCTGCCGGTGCGTTCGCCGACGCAGCTACCCTACAGCTGATGGACCTCGTCGAAGTCGACCGCGTCTTCGACTCAGTCGGTGCCGAAATCGTCCGTGGCTATCTGGCATCAGCGGGAATCGAAGCGGTGCTGTTCGATGCCGGGCTGGCGTCATTGCTGGGTGGCGTTTCGGGGGTGCGCGTGATGGTGGCGCCCGACGATGAAGCGGCAGCCCGCGCGCTGCTTGCCGAAATCGCCACGCCATGAAGCCGTGCGCGTGAAGCTGGCGCTGGCACTCGGGGGTGGCGCCGGACTTGGCTGGGCGCATATCGGCGTGCTCCACGCGCTGGCGGCGCGCAACGTCAACGTCGTCGCGGTGTCGGGCACTTCGATCGGCGCGCTCGCGGCGGTCTGCCTCGCGGCGCACCGCGTCAATGTGCTCGAGGAACTGGCGCGCTCGACCAATGTGCGGTCGATGATGCGTTTCCTCGACATCGATTTCGGGCGCAGCGCTTTGCTCGGCGGCCGCGCCGTCCAGCGCGAGTTGCGCCACCAGTTCGGCCACACCCGCCTCGAAGACCTGTTCATCCCGTGCGCCGTCGTCGCCGCCGATCTGGTGGCTGGCGAGGAGGTCGCGCTCACCCGCGGCGAGATCGTCCCGGCTGTCCGCGCCTCGATCGCGATTCCGGGCATCTTTCCGCCGGTGCGCCACGACGGACGCTTGCTGGTCGACGGCGGGGTAATGACGCCGGTACCAGTGCGCGCCGCCCGCGCGCTGTCGAACGCGCCGGTGCTCGCGGTCAACCTGCAGGGCGACTATGCCAACCGCAGCGAGACCTGGCTGCGACGCCAGCGCGCCGCGCGCCACGGCGGCCTGTCACCGACGCGCGTCGGCCGCGCCGGGCTGAGCCTGATCATGATGCACGTCGCCCGCCAGTCGCTGGCGCTCGACCCGCCCGATTTCGAGCTGGCACCGCGCATCGGCCACATCGATGTCCGCAACTTCACCCGCGCCGACGAGCTGATTGCGCTCGGAGCCGCCAGCGTTGATGAAAATTGGGAGATGATTGTGCGGATTGGGGGTCGTTGAAGGACGGACGAAAGGGCCTCCGGCGGGCAGGCCTGAGGCCTGCACCCGATTGTTGGCTTGCGTCTGGAATGGGGTGGGTTGCTGACAGTCAGCTATCCACACGCGACTGGAATACGGACGACAGAGGTGCTTGGCTTCAATGATGAACACAGCACATTGCTATTGCGGCATACCGCTATCGAGAGGGAGCCTGGTTGTTTCCCAACGTCAGCAAGATAACTGATCTCCGCTGCATCGTAGCGGAAGACGAGGGAGTCGCCTCGATCCCACCATAGATGGCCAGCCTTGCACTGGTTAACCTTCAACATGTCAAGCGACGCATTGCCGCCCGCGTCGGGTCCTTTTATGGCGAAACCATATTCGTAACGATCAATAATGAATGCAGTTTTGCCATTCTCGAACCTGTAGACCTGCGACGTCACATCGGGCTTGCTGCATCCCAACAGCATAAGGGCCAAGACAAGGCCTAAAGTGCGCATATTGCAATTGCTCGAATTTCAGCCTTCGCTGCGGGGCTATACCAAATTGAAAATCTCATATGCCGCCCATCCATATTCACGAGCAGCATAATGCACAGCAGCTTGCATTTTCTCAACAACCCCAATGACCGCAACGGCGTCGTTTGCTGACCGGCAGCTTTTCACCCCAAAACCGGAACGGCAGGTATCGGGCAATCTGAGATCGATTCGGGAACGCGCTATGACCGGAATGGGGTGGGTTGCTGACAGTCTGGTTTTAGATGTTTGCGCGATGAAACGTGACATTGGACCATTGGCGGTAATGCCTTATGCTCGCGCTCAACGGGAGAGACCATTGTTCGCTCGAATTTTGATTGTCGCCGCTCTTTTGGCCGGACCGTCGGCTGCGCTGGCCGAGCCGCCTGAGAAGCCCATCACAGGTCCGAAATTGATCTGCTTCGGATATAGCACTTTCATTCTTGCTGATGGCGAGCGTGTAGCTGATTTCGGAATGGGACAGGAAACTATAGGCATTACCGTCAATAGTCCGTCGGGTGCCTTTACGATTGTCGAAAGCGACATATTCGCGACTCCTGAAGGAGCCAAGCGCCTTGTTTTTTCCAAAGGCACTATGTCGGTCTACAGCTTTTCGAACCACGGAGTCAGTTACGCCATTTACGGACCGACGAGTTTTTCGGGAGGGAAGGACCGGGTCGTTCTAAGGATTTCTGGCAAGAATTTTGACGGCAATAGGAGTGTGCTTAGTCGCTTTGAAGTTCGCGATCCTGCAGGCTTAATGTGTGATCACACCTTTACCTACTCGACGGAACTTTAGACCAAACACATAAGTCCGGTTTTGAGAGATGCACTCTCGTGGTGCAGCGTCCGCAACTGATGTCGTGGACGGCTCTCCACCCCGCAGGATATTTCTCTGCGGA
>CALMPZ010000402.1 GCA_937871645.1 uncultured Polymorphobacter sp. | reverse complement strand
GCGCAACCGGCGCTGGCGTGCACCTCGCTGGTGCTGGCCGGCAATGACGGCGGGCGCATTTACGGCCGGACGATGGAGTTCGGCATTCCGCTGCACTCGATGGCGATGAAGATGCCGCGCGGCTTTGCCAATGTCGGCATCGGCCCCGATGGCACGCCCGGCAAGGGCAAGAGCTGGAACTCGAAATATGCGGTCGTCGGCGCCAATGTCTTCGGCATGCCGTTCTACGTCGATGGCATGAACGAAGCCGGGCTGGCCGGCGGCATGCTCAATGCCCCGAACACCGCGCAATATCAGGATGTGCCGGCGGGGCAGGAAGCCAACAGCATCGCGCCGCAGCAATTGCTGACCTATGTGCTGAGCAATTTCGCCACCGTCGGCGAGGTGCGCGCGGCGCTCGGCAAGATGTACGTCAGCAACGCGCCGATGAAGGCCTGGGGTGGCGTTCCGAAGGCGCACATGACGCTGCACGACGCCGCCGGCGGCAGTATTGTGGTGGAATATCTTGGCGGCCAGCTCGTGATCACCGACAACATCATCGGCGTGTTGACGAATGATCCGGCGTTCTCGTGGCACCTCGCGAATATCGGCAACTATGCCAATCTCAGCGGGCTCGACAAGAAGCCGCTCGTCGTCAACGGCCATACTTTCCCGCCGGCGAGCTCGGGCAACGGCCTGCACGGCATCCCCGGCAGTTCGCTCAGCCCCGACCGCTTCGTGCGTGCGTCATTGTTCGTGCTGAACACGCCGACCAATGTGCCCACCGAGGTGCAGAAGAGCCGCGCATGGCATATCCTGAACAATTTCGACATTCCGTACGGGTCGATCTACCTCGATGCATCGAGCGGCTATGGCGGCGGCGCCAATGCCTATGAGTTCACCGAATGGACCGTCGTCGCGGACTTGAAGAACAAGACCTACAGCATCCGTTCGTTCGAAAACCCGCAGGTCATGACGCTCGATTTCAAGGGCTGGGATCTGAGTGGCAAGACGGTGACGAACCTGCCCTTGCTGAAGTGACGCCCACGCCTTTGATCTAGTCCGCCGGCGCGCAATGCATGTGCGCCGGTGGTTGCCCCGCGAGGGTTCGAACCTCGGTCTCCGCGGCCAAAGCGCGGCGTGCTGCCACTGCACCACGGGGCAAAACCGGCTCAACCCTTGACGTTGACGACCTGCCGCAGGCGGTGGCGGATCGTCACCAGGTCGCTTTGCGCCGCCATCACCGCGCCGATGTCCTTGTAGGCGGCGGGGCTTTCGTCGATGACGTCCTTGTCGAGCCGCGCTTCGATGCCGGTCATTGCGGCCGCATGGTCGGCAAGGCTGATCGACTGCTTCGCCGCGTTGCGCGACATCTTGCGGCCCGCGCCATGGCTGCACGAGCTGAAGCTCGCCGGATTGCCCAGCCCTTCGACGATGAACGAGCCGGTGCCCATGCTGCCCGGAATGATGCCAAGGTCACCGACACGCGCCCGCACCGCGCCCTTGCGCGTCACCAGCACATTTTCGCCGAAATGCGCTTCGCGGCTGACGTAATTGTGGTGGCAGTTGACGGCCTCCTCGGTCACCGCGAACGCCGGCAGGAACGGCGTGATGGCACGCAGCACCGCCGCCATCATCAGCTCGCGGTTGACGCGGGCATAGCGCTGCGCCCAGCTGACCGCCGCCCAATAGTCATCGAAATGGTCGGTGCCTTCGGGGAAATAGCCGAGGTCTGCATCGGGCAGGTTGACGAACCACTTGCGCATGTCTTGCTTCGCCAGCTCGATGAAATAGCTGCCGAAGCGGTTGCCGACGCCGCGCGAGCCGCTGTGCAGCATCACCCACAGCGCGTCGCTCTCATCGAGGCAGACCTCGATGAAATGATTGCCGGTGCCGAGCGAGCCGAGGTGGTTCGCGGTGTTGAAGGCCTTGGCGCGCGGGTGCTTTTCGATGATGGCGTCATATTCGGCTGCCATCATACTCCACGCCTGCGCCTGCGCTTCGGGGACGTTGTGCCACGCGCCGCGGTCGCCACGTCCGCCATTGTCGGTGCGGCCGTGCGGTACTGCCTTTTCGATCGCGGTGCGCATCGCATGCAGATTGTCGGGCAGCTGGTCAGCGCGGGCGGTGGTGCGCACCGCCATCATGCCGCACCCGATGTCGACACCGACGGCGGCGGGAATGATCGCGCCCTTGGTGGCGATGACGCTGCCGATAGTGGCGCCCTGGCCCCAGTGGACATCGGGCATGCCGGCGATATGGCCGTGGATGAACGGCAGCTGCGCGACATTGCGCAGCTGGTCCATCGCCTGCGGCTCGAACGGCAGGTGGCTGTCCCACAGCTTGAGCGGGGCGCCGGCGGTCAGGTGGTGCGAATAAAGCCGGGTGGTCATGGGTCGTCTCCCTGATGGAATGGATCAGGGGCGAGCGCCGGTAGGAGAGGGTGGGAGTCCGCGTGTCGAGTCGCGGTTCAAACTGTCTGCTGCTGCGCTGCGCCCCGGTACGACGGGCGCAGCACAAAGGCTGCTACCGCCGCGAGGTGGTTGGCCTTTTTTGACTTGATATGGTGCGCAAAGCAGTCATGGCGGCGGCGAATATGCGCGCCGCGCCGACTTGGCAAGCGTTAATTTCGGTCGCGGGCCAGGTCAGCCGAGCGCGGCAAGCAGCGCTTCGAACATGCGGCGGCCATCGGTGCCGCCCTGTTCGGCTTCGATCAGCCGTTCCGGATGCGGCATCAACCCGAGCACATTGCCCTGCGCATTGACCACACCGGCAATGTCGCGCGCCGAGCCGTTGACCTGTTCGGCGTAGCGGAACACGACGCGGCCTTCACCCTCGAGCCGGTCGAGCGTTTCGGCGTCGGCGAAATAATTGCCGTCATGGTGCGCGACCGGGATCGTGATGGTGGCGCCGGCATCATAGCGGCTGGAAAACATCGTCTGGCTGTTGGCGACGGTCAATTGCACGTCGCGGCAGACGAAATCGAGGCCGGCGTTGCGCATCAGCGCGCCGGGCAGCAGCCCCGCTTCGGTCAGCACCTGGAAGCCGTTACAGACGCCGAGCACCGCGACACCGCGCGTGGCGGCGGCAATGACTTCGGCCATCACCGGCGAGCGCGCGCTCATCGCGCCCGAGCGCAGATAGTCGCCGTATGAAAAACCGCCGGGCAGCGCGATCAGGTCGACGCCTTCGGGCAACGACGTTTCGCGGTGCCAGACCATCGTCGGCGCGGTGCCGGTGATGTCGCGGATTGCCACCGCGAGGTCGCGGTCGCAGTTCGAACCGGGGAAGACGATGACCGCCGACTTCACGCGACTTCGACCTTGAAGTTTTCGATGACGGTGTTCGCCAGCAGCTTGCGGCACATCTCGTCGATGCTTTCGCGCGGCGTGCCGTCGGCGAGCTCGAGCTCGATGAACTTGCCCTGGCGGACACCCTCGACACCGCCGAAGCCGAGATTTTCGAGCGCATGCTGGATGGCGCGACCCTGCGGATCGAGCACGCCGGGCTTCAACGTCACGTAAACACGGGCTTTCATGGGCGGCTCTTTCTGGCGGCGAGTCTGCTGGCCGCGCTTATGGCCAAACCCCTGTTCAAACTCAAGCGCGAAGGGTGCAAGGCTGCCATGCAGTTCCGCGAACGCCGGTTGACACATTGGCAGCCGCACTGCAGTTTCCCGCCGTGGCTCCGCGTATTCCCGCTCCCTTGCAGCAGACGCTTTCGATCGGGCTGACCGTCATGGTCGGCACCGCGGTCATGCTCAACTATATCGATCGCGGCGCGGTTTCGATCGCGGCACCGTTGATCAAGGACGAAATGGGGCTGTCGGCGACGGGCTACGGCTATGCCGTGTCGGCGTTTTTCTGGACCTATGTGCCGATGCTGCTGATCGCCGGCTGGCTCGCCGACAAGGTCTCGGTCTACCGGCTTATGGCGGTCGGTGTCGCCGTCTGGGCGGTCGCGACGTTGCTCACCGGCTTCACCGGCGGGCTGGCGTCGCTGGTCATCATGCGGCTGGCGATGGGGGTGGGCGAGGGCGTCGCCTTCCCCGCGGCGTCGAAACTGATGGCGCGCGCGCCTGACGCGCGGCGCGGCGTCGCCAATATCGCGATTGCCGGCGGGCTGGCGATGGGCCCGCTGGTCGGCACCTTGGCTGGCGGCGCGATAATGGAGACATTGGGCTGGCGCGCGATGTTCTTCATTTTCGGCGCGGTGACCTTGCTGTGGCTGCTGCCGTGGCACCGCTACCGCCACCAGGTCGATGTGCCGCTGCCCGATGAACATTTGATGGCCTCGGCGACCTACGCACAGGTGCTACGCACGCCGTCGCTGTGGGCGATGTCGGCGATCCATTTCACCGGCACCTATGCGCTGTATTTCGTCATCGCCTGGCTGCCACTGTTCCTCGTCAAGGCGCGCGGTTACTCGATCACCGACATGGTGCTGCTGACCTCGATGTTCTACGCCGGGCAGACGGTCGGCGCGGTGGTCGCGGGCTGGCTCACCGACCGGGTGATTGCCGCTGGTCGCTCGCCGTCGCACGTGCGGCGCAATTCGATGATCCTGCTCTACAGCATTGCGGCGTTCGGCGTCATCGCCATCGGGCAGGTCACCTCGACCCCGGCGCTGGTGTTCTGGCTGCTGCTCACCAGCCTGTGCTACGGCGCCAACACCGGCTTCCTGTTCAGCGTCGCGCAGATGCTCGCCGGCCCGGCATCGGCCGGCCGCTGGACCGGCGTACAAAGCGCCATCGGCAACCTTGCCGGCATCACCGGCCCGGTCATCACCGGCATGATCGTCGACACCGCCGGCTACGGCCCGGCGTTCTACCTGACGGCGGCGATCATCATCGGCGGCGTGATCGCGTTTGCGGTGGGCGTTCCGCGCATCGCGCCGGTTGATTGGCGCAAGGCGTGAGCCTGCAAGTTGACAACGCCGTTCGCTTGACGCTGCTCCATTTGTAATCTATAGATTACAAAGTTGAAAATTCGGCAAACCGCAGTTTTTGCATCCTGGCTGCGGCGTTTGCGCGATTTCGAGGCCCGTGCGCGTATCCAGATGCGTCTCGACCGGATAGCCCGCGACCTGTTCGGTGACGTCAAGCCGGTCGGCGGCGGCGTCAGCGAGTTGCGGATCGATCATGGCCCCGGCTACCGCATCTATTTCATGCGGCAGGGGGCAGTCGTCGTGGTGTTGCTGGTCGGTGGCGACAAGTCTTCGCAAGCGCGGGACATCGCAACGGCCAAAGCGATGGTGCAAGAGTGGAAGGACGACGGCAATGACGCTTGAAACCACCCGCTACGACAGCGCGGACTATCTCGACAGTGAAGCAGCCATTGTCGCCTATCTCAAGCTGGCGTTCGAAGAAGGCGATGCTGCCGATATCCGCGCCGCGCTCAACGCCGTCGCGCGCGCCAAAGGCATGACCGAAATGGCGCGCGAAACCGGCGTGGCACGCGAGGCGCTCTACAAAGGGCTGGGCGCGAACGGCAACCCGACACTGACGACGCTGCTGGCGGTCGTGCGGGCGTTGGGGGTTAAACTGTCGGTAGCGGCTTGAGCAGTCTGTCAAAGCCAAGATTGCGGCAAGCACTTGGCATCAAAGACAGGTCAAGTTGTCATGGCCTGCGACTTCGGAAACGAGTCCATCTTGCCCAGTTTTCCAAACCACCACCCATTTTCGACCACACAGAAAATTAGATTGCTCAAATTCAGCAAAACGGTTCTGTTCGAAGTCAACGATCTCTCGGAAACCTTGGGCTTTTAGGTCGCCAACTAGTGCTGCCTCAGTGGTGCCAGTTGGAAACCGGTGCTTCACTCGTGCATCAAATACCTCGTTTGCGACATTGTTGTCCTTCGGTAGCCCATTCACCAACGACGGCAACGGGGGGTCCGCGTCGCACGCACCGACGAACAGCAATATCGTAGCAGCAGCGAAGCTTGGCCTCATTTGCGCAGTATAGGCTGCTTGGACTGAACTTCGATCTGCTCGAAATTCACCAATCGCATCCCTACTTCCCGCGCGACTTCCGATGCTCGTCCATGTCGAGCACCGTCGAAACCGTACCATCCGTCAGCAGCCCCAAGCGACGCGCGACTTCCTGATACGCCTCCGCTTCGCCGCCGAGGTCGCGCCGGAAGCGGTCCTTGTCGAGCTTTTCGTCGGTCTTGAGGTCCCACAGCCGGCAGCCGTCGGGGCTGATTTCATCGGCCAGGATGATGCGGCTGAAGTCGCCGTCGAACAGCCGGCCGAATTCGAGCTTGAAGTCGACCAAGCGGATGCCGACGCCGGCGAACAGCCCGGCCATGAAGTCGTTGATGCGGATCGCCATGTCGGCGATGTCGTGCATTTCGTCCTGCGTCGCCCAGCCGAATGCCGAGATATGCTCGTCGGTGATCAGCGGATCGCCGAGCGCGTCATCCTTGTAGTAATATTCGAGGATGGTGCGCGGCAGCGTCGCGCCTTCTTCCAGCCCGAAGCGCTTCGCCAGTGAGCCGGCGACGACATTGCGGACGACGACTTCGATCGGCACGATCTCCACCTGGCGCACCAGCTGCTCGCGCATGTTGAGGCGGCGGATGAAGTGCGTCGGGATACCGATGGTGCCGAGCAGCGTGAACAGATGTTCGGAGATGCGGTTGTTGAGCACGCCCTTGCCCGAAATCGTGCCCTTTTTCTGCGCGTTGAACGCCGTCGCATCGTCCTTGAAATACTGGATGATGGTGCCGGGTTCGGGGCCCTCATACAGAATCTTGGCCTTGCCTTCGTAGATCTGGCGGCGGCGGGTCATGGCTCTGGCCTCCTTCGGGGCGGCACGCCGCCAAGCGAAGCGACGCGCGAAAAGACAAATCGCCCCGGACGCCAGCGAAAATCGCGCGCGGCCGGGGCGGACGCTGGCGACCATAGCGCGACGCCCGCACAATGACAATGATTCTGCAACA
>CALMPZ010000401.1 GCA_937871645.1 uncultured Polymorphobacter sp. | reverse complement strand
GTACATGCTCGTCGTCGGCCGCCGCGAGGCCGAGGAGCGCACCGTCGCGCTGCGGCCGCTGGGTGACGGCGCGCAGCAGCAGGTGCTGCCGCTCGCAGACGCCGTGGCGCTGCTGGCGAAGGACGCTGTGGCGCCCGATTTGCGCTGATTTGCGCCGGTTCTGACGCGCGCCCTTTCGCTGGCGCGCGTTTGGGCTTACATTGACCAAGATACACATCAGGAGACGCCGTCATACCACCGCCCCTTACCCGCCGCCCGCAGAACGCGCCTGTGCCGATGAACGGCCCGCGCTACGACGAATTCATCACCGTGCCCAAGGTGCGCGTGATCGATCAGGACGGCGAGAATCTCGGAGTCCTGTACACCAAGGAAGCCATCGCGACCGCGCATGAAGTCGGGTTGAACCTCGTCGAAGTGTCGCCGGGCGCCGATCCGCCGGTGTGCAAGATCCTCGACGTCGGCAAGTTCAAATACGAAGCCCAGAAAAAGGCTGCCGCGGCGCGCAAGAACCAGAAGACGCAGGAGATCAAGGAGATCAAGATGCGTCCGAACATCGACGATCATGACTATGATACGAAGATGAAGGCGGTGCAGCGGTTCATCGAAGACGGCGACAAGGTCAAGCTGACGCTGCGCTTCCGTGGCCGCGAACTATCGCACGGCGAACTCGGGTTGCGGCTGCTGGAGCGCGTCCGTGATGACGCGATCGATTATGCCAAGGTTGAACAGTTGCCGAAGATGGAAGGTCGGCAGATGTTGATGGTTATAGCGCCCAAGTGAAGCGCGGCCCGCGCTAAGACAAAATTTGCCCTTGCGAATTTTGCCTTAGCGCGCGGACTCGCGCAAACCCGGCCGGCGGGGCGGGCGGAAATCCCGCCCGAACCCGTCCGACGCGCGGGCTTTGCCCGCGCCCCTTCCTTACTTCCTTACTTCCTTACTTTGCCGGCAGCGATGCCCCCCGTCACTCCACCCCCTCGCCACGCCGCGGATCGGTGGTAATCGAATCGGGCGCGCTATCCTCATCGTCACTCGTCGTCGGCACCGGATCATCAATCGGGGCGAACGGCGCCGGATCGTCGATGCGCGTCCCCGGCGGCGCGCCCGGCTCGGGATCCTGCACGGGAGCGTCAGGCGCCGGGTCGGGCTCGGGCTCGGGGAGGGGCGGTGTCGAAGCAGCGGCCATGTAACTGTCCTTTCGATTCGCAACCGTGTCATTATCGGCCAGATCGATCATCCTGCCAACGCCCGGCAGCGTTCCAATCACATTGTGCCGATAGGCGCTTCACCCGACCCGCACCGCCCTGCTAAGGACGTGCCGAGTTCCTCTTGGGGAGGCCCCGACATGTCCGACGCCGATCACCTGTTTCCCGTCACCGACGCCGCGCTCGCCGCGACGCGCACCACCGCGGCCGACTACGCCGCCAACTATGCGCGCTCGCTGAGCGACCCCGACGGCTTCTGGCGCGACCAAATCGGCCGGCTCGACTGGATGACCCCGCCCACGAAAATGGGCAACTGGAGCTGGGACCCCGTCGACATCAAATGGTTCGAGGACGGCGTCCTCAACGTCAGCGTCAACTGCCTCGACCGCCATCTGCCGCAGCACGCCGATACCATCGCCATCGTCTGGGAAGGCGATGACCCGAAGGCCCCGGTGCGCCGCATCAGCTACGGCGAACTCCATGCCGAAACCTGCCGCATGGCGAACGCGCTGATCGGGCTCGGCGTGTCGAAGGGCGACCGCGTCACGCTGTACATGCCGATGATCCCCGAAGCCGCGATGGCGATGCTGGCGTGCGCGCGCATCGGCGCGGTGCATTCGGTGGTGTTCGGCGGTTTCTCCCCCGAAGCCATCGCCGGCCGCATCCAGGACGCCGACAGCAAATTCGTCATCACCGCCGACTATGGCAACCGCGCCGGCAAGGCGTTGCAGCTGAAGGGCGCCGTCGACAAGGCACTCGAACAATGCCCCGATGTCGAGGCGGTGCTTGTCGTCCGCCACACCGGCGCCGAGGTCAACATGCACCCCGAACGCGACCATTGGTGGCATGAACTCCGCACGCAGGTTCCCGCGACCTGCACGCCCGAGCCGATGGCCGCCGAAGACCCGCTATTCATCCTCTATACCAGCGGCTCGACCGGCAAGCCCAAGGGCGTGCTCCACACCACCGCCGGCTATCTGCTGTGGACGAACATGACGTTCGAAACGGTGTTCGATTACCGGCAGGGCGAACTGTTCTGGTGCACCGCCGACGTCGGCTGGGTCACCGGCCACAGCTATATCGTCTATGGCCCGCTGTCGAACGCCGCCACCGTGCTGATGTTCGAAGGCGTGCCGAATTACCCCGATGTCGACCGCTTCTGGGCGACGATCGCCAAGCACAAGGTCAACATCTTCTACACCGCGCCCACTGCGCTGCGTGCGCTGATGCGCGACGGCCCCGAACCCGTCGAGCGCCACGATCTGTCGTCGCTGCGTCTGCTCGGCACGGTGGGTGAACCGATCAACCCAGAGGCCTGGCTGTGGTATCACCGTCACGTCGGCAAATCGAAGCTGCCGATCGTCGATACCTGGTGGCAGACCGAAACCGGCGGCGCGATGATGACGCCGCTGCCCGGCGCGCATGCGTTGAAGCCCGGCGCGGCGGCGATGCCGTTCTACGGCATCGTGCCGGCGCTGGTCGATGCCGAAGGCAAATTCATTGCCGGACCGGAAGGCCAGAACCCCGGTCCCAACGAAGGCAACCTCGTGCTGACGCGCAGCTGGCCGGGGCAGGCGCGCACCGTCTACGGCGACCATGAACGCTTCACGCAGACCTATTTCACCACCTACCGCGGGCTGTATTTCACCGGCGACGGCGCCCGCCGCGACGCCGACGATTACTGGTGGATTACCGGCCGCGTCGATGACGTCATCAACGTCAGCGGCCACCGCATGGGCACCGCCGAAGTCGAAAGCGCACTCGTCGCCCACCCCGACGTCGCCGAAGCCGCCGTCGTCGGCTACCCGCACGACATCAAGGGCCAGGGCATCTACGCCTATGTGACGCTCAACAGCGGCGTCGAAACCAGCGACAAACTCCTCACCGAACTGCGCTTCTGCGTCCGCGAACACATCGGCCCGATCGCCACGCCCGACCACCTCCACCTGACCCCGGCACTGCCGAAGACGCGGTCGGGGAAAATCATGCGGCGGATTTTGCGCAAGATCGCCGAGAATGATTTCGCGGCGCTAGGCGATACGTCGACGCTCGCCGACCCGAGCGTCGTGCAGGCGCTGATCGACGGAAGGCTCAACCGCTAGCGGGAACTGCGACCGGCGTTGCGGCGTTGTGGCAGCACAATCCCGGAGGATGCCATGACCGATAAACTCGCGCCGAAGCCGATTGTCGCCGATGCCGATGTCGATCGCGTCAAGCGCGCGATCGAGGCTGACAAGGCAAGGGGGGCCAAGAAGAAGAAGGAATAAGGGCCTCCGGCGGGCAGGCCTGAGGCCTGCACCCATTTGTTTTCGTCATCCCGGCGAAAGCCGGGACC
>CALMPZ010000400.1 GCA_937871645.1 uncultured Polymorphobacter sp. | reverse complement strand
CGCCGCACCATGACATCTATTCGATCGAGGATCTGGCGCAGCTGATCCACGACCTCAAGAACGTCAATTCGCAGGCGCGCGTGTCGGTCAAGCTGGTGTCCGAAGTCGGCGTCGGCACCGTCGCCGCCGGCGTCAGCAAGTCGCGTGCCGACCATGTCACCATCTCGGGCTTCGAAGGCGGCACGGGCGCGTCGCCGCTGACATCATTGACCCACGCCGGGTCGCCATGGGAAATCGGCCTTGCCGAAACGCAGCAGACGCTGCTGCTCAACGGCCTGCGCGGGCGCATCGCGGTGCAGGCCGATGGCGGCTTGCGCACCGGTCGCGACGTTGCCGTTGCGGCGTTGCTGGGCGCCGACGAGTTCGGTTTCGCCACCGCACCGCTGATCGCTGCGGGCTGCATC
The DNA here is from genome assembly GCA_937871645.1 of uncultured Polymorphobacter sp. Lineage (GTDB taxonomy): Bacteria > Pseudomonadota > Alphaproteobacteria > Sphingomonadales > Sphingomonadaceae > Polymorphobacter_A. The sequence goes on along the minus strand of CALMPZ010000400.1, from coordinate 628 downwards.
ATGATGCGCAAATGCCACCTCAACACCTGCCCGGTGGGCGTGGCGACGCAAGACCCGGTGCTGCGCGCGCGCTTCACCGGCCAGCCCGAGCACGTCATCAACTACTTCTTCTTCGTCGCCGAAGAACTGCGCGGCATCATGGTGCAATTGGGCGTCCGGACGCTCAACGAGATGATCGGCCGCGTCGAACTGCTCCACGCCCGCCCCGTGGTCGAACAGTGGAAGGCGCGCGGCGTCGATCTGAGCAAGCTGCTCTACATGCCCGACATTCCCGCCGACCTGCCGCGCTGGAATAGCGAGCGTCAGGACCATGGACTTGAACGCGCGCTCGACCACAGCCTGATTGCCGCTGCCGCACCGGCACTCGAACGCGGCGAGGCCGTCACCATCGACAGCACCGTCTGCAACGTCAACCGCAGCGTCGGCGCGATGCTGTCGGGGCAGTTGGCGCGGCGCTACGGCCATGCCGGGCTGCCGAACGATACCATTTCGGTCACGCTGACTGGCACCGCCGGACAGAGCTTTGCGGCTTTCCTCGCGCACGGCATCACGCTGACTTTGGTCGGCGACGGCAACGACTATGTCGGTAAGGGGCTTTCGGGCGGCCGCGTCATCGTCCGCCAACCCG
>CALMPZ010000399.1 GCA_937871645.1 uncultured Polymorphobacter sp. | reverse complement strand
CTTAGAACCCGTGCGCATAAATCGGGAAGCGCGCGCACAGCGCCCGCACCCGGCCATTGACCTCGGCTTCAACGGCGGCGTTGCCGGCTTCGCCATTCTTGGCGAGTCCGTCGAGCACGTCAGCGACCATTTCGCCGATCGCCGCGAACTCGGCGAGGCCGAAGCCGCGCGTCGTCCCGGCGGGCGAGCCGACGCGGATGCCGCTGGTCTTGGTCGGGGGCAACGGATCGAACGGCACGCCGTTCTTGTTGCAGGTGATGCCGGCGCGTTCGAGCGCTTCGTCGGCGTCCTTGCCGGTGATGCCCTTCGGGCTGAGGTCGATCAGCGCGAGGTGCGTATCGGTGCCACCGGCGACGACTTCGCAGCCGCGGGCCTTGAGCGTCGCGGCGAGGATCTGCGCATTGGCGATGACGGCGCGGCTATAGTCCTTGAAGTCGGGGCGCAGCGCCTCGCCGAACGCTACCGCCTTGGCAGCGATGACGTGCATCAGCGGGCCGCCCTGCAAGCCGGGGAATACTGCCGAGTTGAACTTCTTGCCGAGCGCTTCGTCGTTCGACAGGATCATGCCGCCGCGCGGGCCACGCAGCGTCTTGTGCGTCGTGGTGGTGCAGACATGCGCGTGCGGCAGCGGGCTCGGGTGGATGCCGGCGGCGACCAGACCGGCGAAGTGCGCCATGTCGACCATCAGATAGGCGCCAACGCTGTCGGCAATGGCGCGGAAGCGCGCGAAATCGATGATGCGCGGATACGCCGAGCCACCGGCGATGATCAGCCGCGGCTTGTGCTCGGTCGCTAGGCGCTGGACTTCGTCATAGTCGATCAGATGGTCTTCGCGGCGCACGCCGTATTGCACCGCGTTGAACCACTTGCCCGACATTGCGGGTGCGGCGCCGTGCGTCAGATGGCCGCCGGCGTCGAGGCTCATACCGAGGATGGTTTCGCCGGGCTTGACCAGCGCCAGCATCACCGCGCCATTGGCCTGCGCGCCCGAATGCGGCTGGACGTTGGCATAGGCGCAATCGAACAATTGCTTGGCGCGGTCGATAGCCAGTTGCTCGACGGCGTCCGACGGCGCGCAACCCTGATAGTAGCGCTTGCCGGGATAGCCTTCGGCGTATTTGTTGGTGAATACCGAGCCCTGCGCTTCGAGCACCGCGCGGCTGACGATATTCTCGCTGGCGATGAGCTCGATCTGCTCCTGCTCGCGGTTGAGTTCGCTGGCGATGGCGGCGGCAACGGCCGGGTCGACGGTGGTAACGCCCGCAGTGAAGCGGTCGTCGTTGGGGGTGTAGCTCTGGGGGGATGCGCTCATCAGATTACCTCGCTCAAATTGGATAGCTTGGCAACACGCCCGCTGTGGCGGCCACCGGCGAATTCGGTATTCAGGAACTGCTGCAGGCAATCGCGTGCGACTTCGACTCCGATGATGCGGCTGCCGAGTGCCAGCACGTTGGCATCATTGTGTTCGCGCGAAAGCCGCGCCATCAGGCCGCTGGTGCACAGCGCAGCGCGCACAGCCGGGTTGCGGTTGGCGGCAATCGAAATGCCGATTCCGGACCCGCAGACGACGACTCCGAAGCGTGCCTGACCGTCTGCGACCATCTGCGCAACGGCGGTGCCGAAATCGGGATAGTCGACCGAAACGACTTCATCGTCGGTGCCACAATCAATGATCGCATAGCCATCTGTGACCAGCGCCTCTGCCAGCAACGACTTGAGCGCATATCCGGCATGGTCGGAACCAATGGCGATGACATCGCGTGACATTCGAACCCCTGTCGATCCAAGTCCGGGCCATCGGACCCGAATTTCACCTCCCTCTAGTGCGAGCCGACCTTCGGGGCAACGGCTTGCATGCCTTTCGATGCCCTGCCGCGACAATTCTGCATCGGTAGTAGCTGCAGAGACCTCGCCTTGAAGCGCAATCGGGTGTGCGACGCGATGCTTTACATAAGTAGGAATACGGATATCGGAGAGGTAAAATTTTGATTAATTTCTATTCATTGCTGTTAAGCAAGATGCCTTGAAGGGAGATATGCTCATGAACGACCACGCCTTGGCTACCCGCCCACGCGAACGCAACATCCCGATGCGGACCGATGCCGGCACCACTTTCTGGGAGCCGTTTGCCCGGCTGCGCAACGAGTTCGATCAATTGCTCGACACTTTCGGGGCCCGTCCTTCCGGGCTTCCGGCGTTTCGCAGCCTGATCGGTGCCGTCATGCCGCCGCTTGAAATGACCAAGAACGGAAGTGGCTACGCGCTGTCGGCAGAACTGCCCGGCATGGAACCAGATGACGTCTCCATCACGCTGACCGACAATGTGCTGCGCATCAGCGGCGAGAAGAAGGAATCACGCGAAGATAAGGAGCAGGACTATTTCGTGTCCGAGCGCCGCTACGGCGCCTTCGAACGCGTCCTGCAAGTGCCTGATGACATCGATCCGGAATCGATCAAGGCGAGCTTCAAGAATGGCGTGCTCAAGATAGAATTGAAGCGCGACAAAAAGGCCGGGGCAGCCGAGCGGAAGATTCCGATCAAAGCTGGCTAACCCGCACGCGGCCATCGCAACTCCGCCCCCCGGTTTTGCGATGGCCGCAACCCAAGTCCCTGCTGGCGCGAATCAGTTTTCGTCGCTTATCGCACCGCCGAGCAGATTTGGCTGCGTGTCGACTGCCGGCATCGCGGCGATTTCGGCCAACCACGGCAGCGCCGAGCGGTGCCAGATTTGCCGGCGCGGCTTGAGTTCGGTGCGCTGGCGTGCCGTGCCGAGTCGCAGCGAGAACATCGGCGGGGCGTCGGTGGCATCGCAGCCATAGAGCGAGGTGCCGCAGTCGCCGCAGAATGCCAGCGCGCGCTGGCGACCGCTTTCGGCGGTCTTGAGGTAACGCTTGGGGGTGCCCGTCAACAGTTTGAAATCGGCCGCCGCGACCAGTACGCCGTAACGGAAAGCCGTTGCCGAGTTGGTCTGGCAATCGGTGCAATGGCAGATGATCACCGCCTCGGGGTCGATTTCGGCCTCATAGCTGATATTGCCGCAGTGGCAGGCGCCGTCGATCCGCATTGACCTATGCTGCCTTTGCGTCCGGGTCGAAATACGGCCGGTCACCGGCGATGGTGACGCGCTCCATCACCCGCCGCGCCGGGAAATAATCCGACGCCGCAAGGTGTTGCGAGGCGCGGTTGTCCCAGAATGCCAACGACCCAGCTTCCCAACGGAAGCGGCACTGGATTTCGGGATTGGCGGCCTGCGCATAAAGATGATCGAGCAGCCAGGCGCTTTCCTTGTCGCTCAGGCCCTTGATGCGGGAAGTGAAGCCGGTGTTGACATAAAGTGCGCGCTGCCCGGTTTCGGGGTGGGTGCGAACCACCGGATGCTCCATCGGCGGCTAGATTTCGTGCAGTTCCTCGACC
>CALMPZ010000398.1 GCA_937871645.1 uncultured Polymorphobacter sp. | reverse complement strand
CCAGCCGCTCGCGGCCGATGGTGACGCTGGCATAGGCGGCAGCGCCCGCCGGTGGGGCGAGGCCGCGACCGGTGACGATAATGTTTTCGGGCGCGGTGTCGGGTTGCGACGTCGCGTGCGCCGGTGCGGCGACAAGCAGGGCGAGCAAGGTCAGGCGGGCGGCGGCGAAAGTCATGCGCGCGGTGCTAGCGGGTTCTGACGGTGCTGGCTATGGCGCGCGATTGTCGCGGCGGCGGTGCGGCATTCGGTTCACGCCGCCCGGACTGCGCCTGCCGTATCCGGCCGGCAGCACCGGCAGTCAAATTCGCGGCTGTAACCGAATGCCGTGCCGTGCCGAACAATGACCGTGACCCTGCCGGCGATAGGCGCTGACCGGTTGTCACCGCTGGCCGGACGTTCGGTGCCGGCGTACATGCAAGGGAGACATCGACATGACTGCATCAACTTCAACGATTCTGGCGCTGGCCATGGCCGGACTGGTCGCAGGTGCTGCCCAGGCCGCAACCCCCGACAAGATGGCGGCGACTGAAAAGTGCTACGGCGTGTCGCTCGCCGGCAAGAACGACTGCAAGGCCGGTGCCGGCACCAGCTGCGCCGGCTCCTCGAAGGTCGACTATCAGGCCGATGCCTGGAAGCATGTCGCCAAGGGCACCTGCACGAGCATCAAGACGCCCAAGGGCACCGGCTCGCTGACCCCGGCCTGATCTGCAGCCATGCAACCGACCGCCGGACTGGGTTTCAAGCCGCAGCATTTCGATGCGGCGATCGCCTGTCCGGCGGACGGACTGTGGTTCGAGGTTCATCCCGAAAACTACATGGTGGCAGGCGGGCCGCGGCTCGCGATGCTCGAAGCGCTGCGCGCCGCGCGGCCAATGTCGCTGCACGGTGTCGGCATGTCGCTGGCCGCCGACGCGCCGCCCGATGTCGACCATCTGGCGCGGTTCGCGGCGCTGGTCGCGCGGTTTGAACCGGCGCTGGTTTCGGAACATCTGGCCTGGTCGGCATGGCGCGGCGGCTATGCCCCCGACTTGCTGCCGTTTCCGCGCACCCGCGCCGCACTGGCACGGATCTGCGACAATGTTGCGCGCGTTCAGGATGCGATCGGCCGAACGCTGCTGATCGAAAATCCGGCGCTCTACATGCCGCTGGCGGGGCATGAGATCGACGAGATCGAGCTGTTGACGACGCTGTGCGCGCGCACCGGTTGCGGGCTGCTCGCCGATGTCAACAATGTCCACGTCTGCGCCAATAATCTGGGGTTCGACGCTGGTGCCTATATCGACGCGCTGCCGGCGGCGGCGATCGGCGAAATCCATCTTGCCGGCCACAGCGCCGATCCGCAGCGTGGTACGGCGTTGCTGATCGACAGCCATGATGCGCCGGTCGCGGCGCCGGTATGGGCGCTGTATGCACGGCTGATCGCGCGCATCGGGCCGCGCCCGACGCTGATCGAGCGCGATGACAATCTGCCGGCGTTCGAGGTGCTGCTTGCCGAGCGCGATCACGCGCAGGCAGTGCTGGCAGCAGCGCCCCAGGACAGCGCGCATGGCTGAGCTGGCGGCATTTCAGGACGCGTTCGTCGCGGCGTTGCACGATGCCGCGCTGCTCGACCGGCTGGGCGATGCGACGCAGCTGGCGACCGGCTTCAGCGTCTATCGCAACACCGTGCACAAGGGCATGCGCGACGCGCTGGCGGCGAATTTCCCGACCGTCGCGCGGCTGGTCGGTGACGAATGGTTTGCTGGCTGTGCCGCCGTCTATGGCGCCGGGCAGCTGCCGCAGCGCGCTTCGCTGTTCGACTATGGCGGCGACTTCGGCGAATTTCTCGACGGTTTCGAGCCGGCGGCCGAGCTGGTCTATCTGGGTGATGTCGCGCGCCTTGATCGCTGGTGGATCGAGGCACATGTCGCGCCCGATGCCCCGGCGCTGGCGGCCGGCGCGCTGGTGGAGCAGGCTGCTGAAACCTTGTTCGAGCTGCGGTTGACGCTGCACCCGAGCGCGCGCTGCGGCTGGTTCGAGACGCCGGCGCCGACGATCTGGCAGGCCAACCGCGATGTGGCGTGCGCCTTGCCCGACCTTGTCTGGCGCCCAGAGGGGGCGCTGCTGGCGCGGCGCGCCGGCGCGGTCGAGATGCTGGTCATCGATGCGGCGACGCTGGCGTTCATCGCTGCCTGCGGCACCGGCGCGACGCTGGGCACGGCAGCAAGCGCGGCGCTGACGACTGACCCCGGTTTCGATGTTGCGGCTTGGCTGGCGACGCTGTTGCGCCATGAGGTTTTTGTTCAAACCCCGACGAGGCTGACATGATCCTGAAAACCATCGACCGTATCGCCGGGCTGGTCCCCGAATGGCTGGTGCTGCTGGCGGCGCGCTGGGGCATTGCCGCGGTGTTCTGGCAATCGGCGCGCACCAAGGTCAGCGGGCTTTTGACCATCACGCCGGGCACGTTCGAACTGTTTGCCAGCGAATATGCCGGCGTGCCGCTGCCGCCGGTGCTCGCCGCACACATGGCGACCTATGCCGAGCACGCGTTTGCGGTGTTGCTGGCGCTCGGGCTGATGACGCGGATTTCGGCGGCCGGGTTGCTCGGCATGACCGCGGTCATCCAGATTTTCGTCTATCCTGATGCCTGGCCGACGCATCTGAGCTGGGCGGCGCTGCTGCTGTTGCTCATCCGCAGCGGTAGCGGGGCAGCCGGGATCGATCATTGGCTGCGCCCCGCCGGACGCGCGCGTCCGGCGGGGTGAGCTTCGGGTTCAGACGCGCTCGATGATGATCGCAGGCGCCATGCCGCCGGCGGCGCACATGGTGACCAGGCCGCGCTTGAGGCCACGGCGTTCGAGTTCGTCGAGCACCGTGCCGATCAGGATCG
>CALMPZ010000397.1 GCA_937871645.1 uncultured Polymorphobacter sp. | reverse complement strand
CACGCCCGCGAAAGGCCAGTTGCTGCGCGTGCTCGGGCCGGGGTTTGCGCTCGCCGTCGTCATCGGTGGGATCATCGGGTCGGGGATCATGCGGTCGCCGGGGCTGGTAGCGGCAGCCATTCCCGATCCGACGCTGATCATGCTGGCTTGGGCCGCAGGTGGCCTGCTGGTGCTGGTCTATGCGTTTCCGACGGTCGAGCTGGCCGCGTCGATGCCGCATGCCGGCGGGCCTTACGTTTTTGCGACACGCGCCTACGGCCCGCTGACCGGGCTGATTGTCGGCTGGAGCGACTGGCTGCAGGGCACGATATCGACGGCGTTCATGGCGGTGGTGTTCGCCGAATATGTCCAGCGGCTGGGCTTCGGCACCGGCTTGTCGACGGGGATGATCGCGGTCATCGAAGTACTGGTGCTGGGCGCCATCAACCTCAGCGGCACGCGCACCAGCGGCATGACGCAGAACATCGGCAGCTTTCTCAAGGCGCTGGCGCTGGTGGCGCTGATCATCGCGATTTTCGGCTTCACCGATGCTGCCCCCGCACCCGCGCAATCGACCGGCATGTCGGGCGCGATGACCTTTGCCGGCATCATCACCGCGGCGCGGCTGATCACCGGCACCTATGGCGGCTGGCAGGGCGCGGTGTATTTCCTGGAAGAGGTCAAATCGGCCGAGCGTAACGTCGTGCGCGCGACATTCGGCGGCATCCTGCTGGTCATGGCAATTTATTTGCTGGTCAACGCCGCGCTGCTCCACGCGCTGCCGCTCGACGTGCTGGCCAAATCGAACCTGCCGGTGGCTGACGCGGCGGCGATTGTCGCCGGGCCATGGGGCGACACGATCATCACCGCGCTGGCGGTGCTGTCGGTGTTCACCATCGCCAATCTGCAGGTGATGATGCAGCCGCGCGTGCTGCTCGGCATGGCGCGGTCGCGGTTGCTCCCCGACGTGTTCACCCGCGTGTCGGCCAATGGCACGCCGGTGCCGGGGGTGATTTTCTCGACCGGGCTGATCGCACTGCTGGCGGGCACCGGCAGTTTCGAGCTGCTGGTCAACATCTATGCACCGATGGTGACGCTGATGTTCGCCATCCTCGGCTTTGCGGCGATCCGCATGCGGCGCATCGAACCGGGGCTGGCGCGGCCGTACAAGATGCCGCTCTTCCCGCTACCGGCGCTGATTGCCGGCGGGGTCAACGCCATGTTCACGCTGCTGTTCTTTGTCGAGGACATGGACAATGCGCGCTGGTCGCTGTTGCTGCTGGCGCTGCCGCTGCCTTATTATTTCTGGCGCAAATCCAAGGTTGCTTCCGCATGATCGACGCCCTCGCACTGGCCCGCGACCTCATCCGCTGCCGCAGCGTCACGCCCGCCGACGACGGCGCGCAAGCTGTGCTCGGCGCGGCGCTCGAAGCGCTGGGCTTTGCCGTCCACCGGCTTGAACAGGGCAGCCCGCCCGATGGCCCGATCCACAATCTGTTCGCCACCATCGGCGAAGGCGCACCGCATTTTGCCTTTGCCGGCCATACCGATGTCGTGCCGGTCGGCGACCACAATGCCTGGAGTGTCGATCCGTTCGAAGGTGCGGTGGCGGATGGCCAGTTGGTCGGGCGCGGCGCCAACGACATGAAATCGGCGATTGCGGCGTTCGTCGCGGCGGCCGAGCGCCATGTCGCGCGCGGCGCGCCGGGTACGCTGTCGCTGATCATCACCGGCGACGAGGAAGGCCCGGCGACCCACGGCACCGTCGATCTGCTGACCTGGATGGCGGTGCGCGGCTTCGCGCCCGATGCCTGTCTGGTCGGCGAGCCGACGTCGAACCAACTGCTCGGCGACATGGTCAAGATCGGCCGGCGCGGCTCGGTCAACGCCTGGATCACCGTCAACGGCGCACAGGGCCATGTCGCCTATCCGACGCGCGCCGACAACCCGATCACGCGGTTGGTGGCGATCCTTTCGGAACTCAAGGCGCACACGCTTGATACCGGCACCGACTGGTTCCAGGCGTCGAACCTTGAAGTCACCGACATCAACGTCGGCAACCCGGCGACCAACGTCATTCCGGCGCGCGCGACCGCACGCATCAACATCCGCTTCAACGATCGCCAGCGCGGCTTCGAGCTGGAGAACTGGATCCGCGATACCGTTGCCCGACATGCACCTGCGGCCGAGGTGGTGGTAAAGATTTCGGGCGAGGCATTTCTGACGCCGCCGGGGCCATTGTCGGACATGGTCGATTTCGCCGTCCAGCGCGTCACCGGGCGCACCCCAGAGCTGTCGACCAGCGGCGGCACGTCGGACGCGCGATTCATCCGCAGCGTCTGCCCGGTGGTCGAATTCGGGCTGGTCGGCAGTTCGATGCACCAGGTCGATGAAATGGTGCCGGTCGCCGACATCGCGGCGCTGGCCGACATCTATGACCTGGTACTGCAGCAGTTTTTCAAAAGTGGAGATGCGGCATGATTTCCGTTACCCGGATACGTAACGACGCGATGGCGCAGCGCGTCGATGCCGGCGGCCACAGCTTCGTTGTCGATATTCCGGTGGCCGACGGCGGCGGTGACGAAGGCCCCGACCCGCATGACCTGTATGACGCGGCGCTTGGTGCCTGCAAGGCGACGACGATGGTGTGGTACGCCAATCGCAAGGGGCTGGCGCTGCGCGACGTCGAGGTGACGGTGGAGCGCGATGCGTCGCAGGAGCGCGCCGGCGTTTACAAGCTGGCGGTGCGGATCCGGATTGACGGCGATTTGACCGAGGCCGAACGCGTGCAGCTGCTGGGGGCGGCGCAGAAGTGCCCGATCCACAAGCTGATGACGGCGGTGGAGACTGTTGTGACGACCGAGCTGGTTTGAGCGGCCGAAACAAGTATGGGGCCACTGCGCGGCGGGTAGGCAGAGGTCAGAAAGGCGTGGCAAAGCCACGCCGTCGGACGGGTTCGTCGGCTTCGCCTCCGCCCCGCCGGCCGGGCGAAACGCGAGTCCGCGCCGAAGGCGAAATTCGCGAAGGGCAAATTTCGGCTTCGGCGCTGGCCGCTACTTCGCCAGATAAAGCTGCGTCACCATCGCATACAGCATCGGGAAGCTCAGCACGAAGTTGGTGCGCGAAAACACCATCGCCGTCGTTGCCGACTTCGCCTTGGTGTCCGCATCGGCTTCGACGATGCCGAGCGCGCGCTTCTGGTTCGGCCAGATGATGAACCAGACGTTGAACGCCATGATCAGGCCGAGGATCATACCGACGCCGATGACCTTGAAGCCCGGCTGCAAGGTAAAGGCTTCGTGCAGATAGCCCTTGAGCCACGCGACGATCAGCCCGGTGATGACGGTGCCGAGCGCCGACCAGCGGAACCAGAACAGCGCGGCGGGCGCGATGTGCTTGCCGATGGCCGGCTTCAGTTCGGCGGGGATTTTCGGCATCGTCGGGATCTGCACGAAGTTGAAATAATACAACAGGCCGATCCACAGAATGCCGTTGAGCACGTGGAAAAACACCATCCACGGCGTCAGATAGTCGCCGCCCATGTCGGCCGCGTGCAGCCCGAACATCGCGAGCAGCAGCAGCACCGCACCGATGACCAGCGCGTAGTGGAAATTACCGAGAATCTTGGCCATGCATCCGCACCCCTTTTGTGAATGATGCGCAGTCTTAACGCAGCTAGGGCACAGTTGGTAGCATCAAACGCAAAATGCGCCGCCGGCAGGGGAACCGGCGGCGCAAGAGGCGCCTGACCGCAGCGGTGCGGCCAGTCGGGGGGGGGGCCGTTAAGCGGTGACGGTCTTGAGGTGGCGGCGGCGCATCGCCGAGCCCACGAGACCGAAACCGGCAATCATCATCGCCCAGCTGGCGGGTTCGGGAACCGCAGCGTTCGACAGGAAGAACAGCTGGCTGCTTTCGACGAGGCCGTTGTTGCCGAGCGGAACGCTGTGCGCCTGGACGTCGCCGATGAACAGCGCGCCCGGTGCATCATAGCCGAACAGCGTCGAGACATCGAGGATGCCCGAGCTTTCCCAGTTGCCGAAGTCGGTCGGATTGACGTCGACCTGGCCGAGCGAAGTCGTGCGGTTGATCGTCGCGACGGTGGTCAGGCTGCCATCGAGTTCGAGCGTCAGCACGCTGGCTTCCTGCGGGTTGGCGCCGATGACGCTCGCCCAGCTCGCCGAACGGTCTTCCTGCACGATGATCGTGTCGGCATCGGCCCAGTCGAGGTTGTCGGGGCTGCGCAGCGCGTGACTGGCGTCGGTGTTGCCGTTGTAGATCATCGTCGCGGTGCTGGAAGTCGGTGCGCCATTGGCATCGAACGCCAGTTCGAAGGTCAGCACCTGGCCCCAGGTATCGGCACCGCCGTCAAAGGTCGAACCGGTGGTCGCGAAGGCAACGGTCTTGCCGTCGACGTTGGTGGCCACGTCTTCAGGGCGCGAGAAGCTGAACGCCCCGAGCGCATCGGCTTCGGCCTGCATGGTGGCGGCGAGCGCATAGCCCTGCGCGTCATAGCCGGCGGTGCCGGCCTTGCTGACATCCTTGGTCGTCAGTTTGACCCAGGTGCCGGTGTTCGACGTGCCGTTGCCGCCGTTGAATTCGGCCGACGAATTGACGCCGGCCGCATCGGCCTTCCACGCGTAAATTTCGCCACCGACGAGGCCGTTGCGTTCGAGGAAGCTGGCGCCCGGCGCGGTGCTCTTGGTGCCGACATACATCATCATCGCCGAGCCGCTGGTGTCATCGGAGAGCATGAAGGCGACCTTGTCGCGCGTGCCGGTATCGACCTGCGCGGCGTTTTCCCACGAACCATAGCCCATGTCGGCAACAGCGTGGAGCTTGTTGGTCGCGGTATCGAGCGCGAACATCGTGCCGTTGCCGGACTCTTCGCCGCTGAAGAAGATGCGGTCGACAACGCCGCGGCCGGCGCCATAGGCGTTGGCTTCGACATTGACGGCCGAGCACAGGCGGCTGATCGCGCCGAAGGTCAGCTGCGTGCTGGCGCTGACCGGGTTGCCGCTGCGGTCGTGGATGGCGTCATAGGCGAGGCCGCTACCGACGATGGTGCGGGCGTATTTGTCGACATCGAAATAGCTAATGCGCGAACCGGCGAGGCTGAAGCCGTTGGCGAGCGTGTAATTGGTGCCACGGTTGTTGGCGGCTTCATGGTTGACCAGAACGCGGACAGTGTCCTTGTTGAGCGCATAGGCGCCGATACCGTCCATCAGGCCGATCGGGGTGTAGCCGCCGACGGTTTCGCCCGTGGTGAATATCGACTGATAGATATAGCCGTTCTTGCCATCGGCCATATCGGCGCCAGCAGTGACGAAACCGGCAGCGCCGGCGTTGGTAGCGATCGAGGCAATGGCGAGCGCGGTGAGCGCGCTGGCAGTTTTGAGGCGAATCATGGTTAGGCTCCCTGGGTTGACGAAGTTGACCCGGGGGGAGTTAGGCGCGGCGTATGAAGCGCGCGCGTCGTTATGGTTAAGCTAAGATTACAACCGGCGCGTCAGCCCAGCCCCATCAGCGCCAGCACCTCCTTGCGCGAGCGTTCGTCGTCGCGGAACACACCCATCATCCGACTGGTGGTCATGGTGACGCCACTTGTCAGCACGCCGCGTGCACTCATGCAGGCGTGCGTCGCCTCGATGACCACCGCGACGCCGCGCGGTTCGAGGTGGAGCTGGATGCAATCGGCGACTTCGGCGGTCAGCCGCTCCTGCACCTGCAGCCGCTGCGCATAGCCGTGCAGCACGCGCGCCAGCTTCGAAATGCCGACAACACGGTCGTTGGGCAGATAGGCGATGTGCGCCTTGCCGATGATCGGCGCCATATGGTGTTCGCAATGCGACTGGAACGGAATGTCGCGCAGCAGCACGATTTCGTCATATCCGCCGACTTCACCGAAGGTGCGGCTGAGGTGGCTGCCGGGGTCCTCCAGATAGCCGCGATAATATTCGCGGAAGGCCCGCGCGACGCGCGCCGGCGTGTCGATCAGGCCCTCGCGCTCGGGGTCATCGCCGGCCCAGCGCAGCAGTTCGCGCACGGCTTCTTCGGCGCGACCCTGCGGGATCGGGGCGTGTGCATGGACGTGCGCGGGCAGTTCGGAATCATTGTCGTGATCGTGGTCCATGTGGCTCCCCATAGCATGAGCGTTATCGCTGTTACCGCAACGATGTCGGACTTGGCAGCGCCGAGCGCAACCCTGTGGCAATGTCGCAGCCGCAGGCAATTCGGTTATTGTATCCAGAAACGGCGGGCGGCGCACCAGCCGGGCAGCCGCAGGATATTCGGATAAATCCCTGAATGACAATGATTTTCGCTGAACGGACGAAGCGCGCACGCGGAATTCGCTGCTGTGCCGGCTTGCGCCCGGCGCCGACATTTTTGCCACACTTGGCTAAATTGTATCCAAAATCACCAATTCCGCGTGCACTTTGCTTGACACTTGCGCGGCCGCATACGCCAATGTCGCCTTGCTTGAGACGCCCGAACGTCGCGGCGCTTGCACGAAAAGGGGACATTCGATGCGCATCACCCACAGCCATCTCGCCGGTACCGCAGTTGCACTCGTGCTGACGGCTTTCGCGGCCGCACCCGCTGCCGCGCAGGACGCCAGCGGCGACATCGTCGTCACCGCGCGTCGCGTTTCGGAAAACCTGCTCGACGTGCCGATGTCGGTCGGCGTGCTGACCGCCGAAACCATCACCAGCGCCAACATCACCGATACCCAGCAGGCGGTGAAGTTCATCCCAGGCGTCACCATCGTCACCGGCACCGCCGAAGTCGGCGACACGCAGGTCAACATCCGCGGCGTCAACGGCTCGCGCGATGCCGAATCGAACGTCGCGCTGGTTGTCGACGGCGTCCAGATCAACAACATCAACTTCCTCAACATGCCGATGGGCACGCTGACGCAGTTCGAAGTCGTCAAGGGGCCGCAGGGCGCCTATTACGGCCGCAACGCCACTGCCGGCGCGATCAACATCACTACCGCCAAACCCGGCAAGGAGCTCGGCGGCTCGGCACAGGTCGGCGTCGCCAACCACGGCACCTTCACCGGCCGCGCCGAAGTGTCGGTGCCGCTGTCGCCCGACACCGGCTTCCTGGTCAACGGTTTCTACCGCAACTCGAACGGCTTCTTCCAGAACGACGGGCCGATCATCGGGCCCGGCGCCAACACCATCGACAACTATGACGGCGGCAACATCAATGTCCGCTTTGTCAGCCAGATCAACGACAAGCTCGAAATCGATATCAAGGGCGGCTACAGCACCGTGACCTCGGGCTCGATCAACTACAACGTCGTGTTCAACCTGCCGAACTTCGCCGGCATCAACCCGGCGTTCGACCTCGATGTCAACGATCAGGACTTCTACTACGATTCGAACTACCCGACCTGGGGCAAGCAGACCGCCTGGATCGGCTCGGCCAAGGCGACCTACGACCTCGATTTCGCGCAGCTCGTCGGCTCGATCGCCTATACCAGCTCGGACGCCGAACTGGCCGCCGACGGCACCGTCGCGGCATTCGGCTTCTTCAACGGCACGTCGCAGTGCCAGGCCACCGTCGCCAGCCTCCACGCGCAGGGCTATACGCCGCAGGCGCCGCAGACGCTCGGCTCGGTGCCGACCAACGTGCTGTTCGACCCCAATGGCTCGCTGCTCAGCGCATTCGGCGCCACGACCTGCGACGGCACGCAGTACCAGCAGCGCAGCGAGGATGATTTCTCGATCGACGTGCGGATGATTTCGAACAGCACCGGCGCGTTCAAATGGACCGCCGGCGGCACCTATCTCAACATCAACCGCACCACCGGCGTCAACGTCGGCTGGGACAAGGGGCTGGGCATCACGCGCAACCTTTATAACGACCAGGCCAGCAGCAACCCGACCGAGCAGCTGTCGCACGACGAATTCACCACCAACGCCTTCGCGCTGTTCGGCACCGTCGACTGGGAATTCGCCCGCAACGTCACGCTGGCGGTCGCGTTGCGCTATGACAATGAAAGCCGCGACGTCCACAACCTCGTCGATCCGGCGTGGCGCAACCAGTGGATCAACGGTGGCAACCAGCCGCTCAACCCCGGCCTGATCTTCGGGCCGCTGGTCGACAAGTCGCAGACCTATGACAAATTGCAGCCGAAGATCAGCCTGACCTGGAACGCCAGCGACGACTGGACGGTCTATGGCAACTGGGGCATCGGCTGGAAGGCCGGCGGCTTCAACAACCAGGGTTCGAAGGCGACGATCGACGCGGCGTTCAACAACCCCGCGATCAACGCCGGGCTCAACATTTTCGATGACTATCAGCCCGAAACCTCGAGCGCGTTCGAAGTCGGCGTCAAGGGCCAGGCACTCGATGGCCGGCTGACGCTGACCGCCGCAGGCTATATCAACAACGTCACCGACATGCAGTTCTTCGAATTCTTCGTCGGCAGCTTCGGCATCCTGCGCGTCGTGTCGAACATCGACAAGGTCAACATCAAGGGCTTCGAAGCCGGCGCCAGCTTCAAGATCATGAACGGCTGGTCGATGTACGCCGGCGGCAACTACAACGACTCCGAAATCACCGAAAACAACGCCCGCCCGCGCACCGTCGGCGGCAAGTCGCCGTACACGTCGCTGTACACCATCAACGCCGGCACCGACTGGAACGTGCCGGTCAACGACAAGTTCAACTTCGTCGGCCGCGCCGATCTGCGCGTCACCGGCCCGACGTGGTTCTCGACGGCGCAGACCGCCGACTATGCAACGGTGTTCAACGCCATCCTGCCGCTCGCCGGCCTGCCGGCGTTCCTCGGCACCGCGAACTACAGCAACTCCGAACGCGACACCTTCACCACCGTCGATGTCCGCGCCGGCTTTACCTATGGCGACGCCTGGCGTGTCGAAGGCTGGGCAACCAACCTGTTCAACGCCCACACCATCGCAGAGGTCCTGCCCGCTCCCGAGTTCGGCGGCAGCTTCGCCTCGCCGGGCGCCCGCCAGGCCTTCGGCCTCGACGTGACGTTCAGCTTCTGACGCTGGCGGCGCCTCCCCCGCCAGGGAGGCGCCGGCCCATACGCGCAAGGCTTTGACTTCGGTGCGGCTGCGCCATACCAGCGTTGCAGCCGCTCCGCGGCGTCGAGCCTGAAGCAGACCTAATTATCGGGAACCCGGCCATGTCGCGCGCATCCGATTCAGCCTATGAAACGATCCGCGACCGCATCGCCAACGGAACGCTGGCGCCCGGCGCGCCGCTGCGCGAGGAAGACCTCGCCGAAATCTGCGGCGTCTCGCGTACCCCCGTGCGCGAAGCGCTGCGCCGTTTGGAGGCCGAACTGTTCGTCCGCCGCGACCAGGGCAGCCGTGCCTTTGTCGCCGACTGGACCGCCGACGACGTCGGTGAAATGTTCGCGCTGCGCGCCCTCCTCGAAGCGCACGCCGCTGCACGCGCCGCCACCCGCATCACCCCCGACGAGCTCGAAGCCCTGCGCGACGTCAACACCCAGCTGATCGCCGCGATCGATGCCCCCGGCGGCCCCGATGTCGCGGGCTTCCTGGCCAGCAACCGCGACTTCCACGACCGCGTTATCGCCACCGCCGCCTCCCCGCGCCTCGCCGCCATGCTCGCGCAGCTCATCGAACAACCCGTCGTCCGCCGCACCGCGCGCCTGTATGACCGCGCCCAGCTCGGCCGCAGCGCTGCCGAGCACGGCGAGCTGCTGGCAGCGTTCGCGCGCGCCGACAGCGACTGGGCACGTGCGGTGATGACGGGACATATCCGGCGGGCGCTACACGCGTTTGCAGACCGGAAGGATTAAGAGCATCCGGCGGGCAGGCCTGAGGCCTGCACCCGATAGAAGAGCGCACAACAAATGGGTGCAGGCCGCCATCTTGGACAAGAGCTGGCCTGCCCGCTGGAGGCTCTATTTGCCCGCTATCGGCACCAGCGGCGTGACAATCGGGAAGTTGCGTTGCGGTGCTTCGAACAGCCCCGTGAAGCGGCCGAGTGTCGGCTGATCGCCGGTGATGGTCAGCGCGCCGGCCTTGATCAGGTCGGCGGGTTTGGCGACGCCGCCGATCAGCCCGAGGAATGCCATGCGCTTAGCGGTGAGCGTCGCATCCGCGGGGGCATCGATGTTCATTTCATGGAACATCACGCCGTTCTCGACAGTGACCAGTGCGTTCTCGCCGTTGTCGAGGTTGATCTTGATGCTGAATGGCTTGCCGAGCGCGCGTTCGGGGACGACGCGGATCGCCAGCGCGTCGAGCAGGTCGGACAACGGCAGGCTGGTGGTGAGTTCGAGCACGTCGCTTGCCGCGGCCTTGCTCGGCAGGATGCCGTTTCGCAATTCGAGCGCGCCGGTCAGGTAGAAATTGCGCTGCGGCGCGGCTTCGGCCTGATACGCTAGCTGGTCATAGGCGCCGGCAAGCGCCGCCTTTGCCGCTGCGTTATCGGGCTCGGCGAACACCAGGTGCGTCAGCAACGTGGCTTCCCAGCGATAGTCGCCGGCCTTGTGCGCGGTGGCGGCGAGTGACAGCACTTTCTTGGCTCCGCCCATTGCCGCGACGTAGTGCTTGCCGGCTTCGACGCGCGTCAGCGGATCGAGACTGGTCGGATTGCCATCGAAGAAGCCCATATAGCGCTGGTAGACGGCGCGCGCGTTGAACTTGAGCGAGCCATAGTTGCCGCGGTTGAACCAGGCGCGCGCCAGCACCGGCGGCAGCGCGACATTCTCGGCGATTTCGGGGCCGGTCATCCCCATGTTCATCATGCGAACGCTCTGGTCGTGGAGGTATTTGTAAGCGTCGCGGTGGGCGCCGAGATAGGATTTGACCTCGGCGTTGCCCCAGCGTGGCCAGAAGTGCGAGGTGAACACGACTTGCGAGGTGTCGCCGTAGCGCCGCACCGCTTCGGTCAGATAGCCCGCCCACAGCTTCGAATCGCGGACCAGCGCACCGCGCGGCGTCAGCACATTGTGCATCGCGCCGTTGGCGGTTTCGGCCATGCACAACGCCTTGAAGTCGGGCAGGTAGAAGTTCATTTCTGCGGGCGCCTCGCTGTTCGGCGCCATCTGGAATTCGAAGCGCACGCCGTCGATGACCGCGGTCTCGCCGGTGGTTTTCACCTCGTGCGTCGGCGGGATCAGCGTCACCGTGCCGCCGGCGCGTTCGGCGCCGAGCCCGACGCTGGTGATACCATACGGATCACGGTCGAGCAGGTTGCCGAACATGTAATCGGCGCGGCGGCCCATCGCGTTGCCGGCGATGACGTTCTCGCTGATCGCATGGTCCATGAAGTGTTCGGGCGCGTAGATCGGCACCTTGCCCGATTTGACGTCGGCGGCATCGACGACGCCGCGGGCGCCGCCGAAATGGTCGGCGTGGCTGTGCGTGTAGATGATACCCGTCACCGGCTTGTTGCCGAGCTTGGCGCGCACCAGCGCGAGGCCTGCGGCCGCGGTCTCCATGGTGGTCAACGGGTCGACGAGAATGTAGCCGGTCTTGCCGACGATGACGGTCATGTTCGACAGGTCGAAGCCGCGGATCTGGTAGATGCCGGGCATCACTTCGTACAGCCCGGCGCGCGCATTGAGCACCGAGTTGCGCCACAGGCTCGGGTTGACGCTGGCGGGCGCCGGGCCGGTGAACTGCTTGTCGGCGGCGAAGTTGCGCAGGATGCTGCCGTCGGCGTTCTTGATGGCGGCCTCGGTCGGCGCGGCGATGAGCCCGCGCGTGGCGAAGTCGAAGTCCTGCTTGTCTTCGAAGTTGAGTGTCGCGGCGAGCGCGGCATTCGCCGCCTCGGTCGCCGCGCTCGGCTTGGTGTTATCGGCGGCGAGCGCCGCGTGTGAAACCCCCGACAGCGCCACCAGCGCCACCAACATCATCCGCATATCGTTTACCCCAAGGTTGTCGTTGTTTGCCGCGCAGGATGCGACGACGGCGCGTGCCTCGCAAGCAAATTGCAACGCGACTGCCACTCGACTCTTTGCGCGAGTCAAGGTCCCTGCTAGAGAAAGCCATGCAGCAGCCTGTCCGTATCGCCCCGTCCATCCTGTCCGCCGATTTCGCGCGGCTTGGCGAGGAAATTCGCGCGCTCGAAGCCGCGCAAGCCGACTATATCCACATCGATGTCATGGACGGGCATTTCGTCCCGAACCTCACCATCGGGCCGATGGTGGTCAAAGCGCTGCGCCCGCACACCAAGCTGCCGTTCGACGTGCACCTGATGATTTCACCGGTCGATCCGATGCTTGATGCCTTTGCCGAAGCCGGCGCCGATATCCTGACCGTCCACCCCGAAGCCGGGCCGCACGTCCACCGCACCATCCAGCGCATCAAGGCGCTGGGCCTGCGCGCCGGCGCCTCGCTCAACCCCGGCACACCGGCCAAGATGCTCGACTATATTCTCGAAGAGCTCGACCTCGTGCTGGTGATGAGTGTCAATCCGGGCTTCGGCGGGCAGAGCTTCATCGACAGCCAGCTTCGCAAGATAGAGGCGCTGCGCAAGTCGATCGACAAGACCGGCAAGGCCATCGACCTCGAAGTCGATGGCGGCATCGATGCCGTCACTGCGGCGCGCGCGATCGAAGCGGGGGCCGACGTGCTCGTTGCCGGCACCGCGACCTTCAAGGGCGGCGACTATGCCGCCAACATCCGCCGACTGCGCGGCAAGTGACCGGGGGCGCGTGAGCGACGACCTGTTCTCGACCCCGCCCGATACCGAGGCCGAGCGCCAGCGGCTGGTGCGCGTCGACGGTGACAAGGGGCTGTCGCTGACCGAGAAATTGGCGGCGGCGTTCCACCGGCTGACCTACAAGACGCTCGTCCACCGCATCCGGCTGCGCGGCCGCTTCCCGCTCAAGCTTATCGCCGTGCCCGAAGACCCGTTCGCCGGTGACCCCGTCATTGCCGAGCGGCTGCGCGCCGGCAAGCTGCCGCACGCCGGCCACAACGCCGCAGCGCGCACCTGCGATTTCAACGACCCGCAGGCACCGGCGCAATGGCGCGACTGGGCGCATGGCTTCAGCTGGCTGCGCGACCTCGCGGCCGACACGCCGCGCGAGGAAGGCGCCAAAATCGCCGAGCCGATTGTCGCGCGCTGGCTGGCCGCGCACAGCGAATTCGACGAGTTGGCGTGGCGCCCCGACCTCATCGGCACGCGCATCCTGTTCTGGACGGCCTATGCACCGTACATCCTGTCATCGACCGACCATGTCTATCGCTCGGCGGTGCTCAACGCGCTGGCGCGCTGGGCGCGGCACCTCGACCGCGCCGTCGAGAAGATGCCCGACGGCATGCGGCGCTTGCAGGCGATTGCCGGGCTGATCGTTGCCGGGCTGCTCATCCCCGGCGGCGAAGGCCGGCAGGCGCGCGGCGAAGCGCTGCTCGACCGCAGCCTCGACGTGATGGTGCTGCCCGATGGCGGCATACTGACCCGGGCGCCGATCGACCAGCTGCGGCTGCTCGAGCTGCTGCTGTTCGTCCAGTCGAGCTACCGGTCGCGCGCGCTCAAGCCACCGTCGGCGCTGACGCACGGCATCGAACGGCTGGTGCCGTCGCTCAAGGCGGCGATCATGGGCGACGGCGGGCTCGGGTCATGGCACGGCGGTTGCACCGTCACCGCTGCCCGGCTTGATGCCGCGATCACCGCGTCGGGCGTGACTTTGCGGGCGCTGCGCCAGGGCGTCGATTCGGGCTATCAGCGGCTGTCGAGCGGCCGGACGCTGATCGTCGCCGACGCCGGCCCGCCGCCGGTGGCGCGCGTCGCCGAACGCGCCCACACCGGCACGCTGGCGTTCGAGTTTTCGGACGGCGCCAACCGCGTCATCGTCAATTGCGGCGGCGCCGATACGCCGCTGAACGGGCTGACCAAGCCGCTGCCGCCGGCGCTCGCTGCGGCACTGCGGACGACGGCCGCACATTCGACGCTGGTGCTCGCCGACAGCAATTCGACGCGCATCCGCCCTGACGGCGCACTCGGCAAGGGTGTCGAGGAAGTCATCGCCAACCGCCAGGAAAGCGAGGACGGCGTCTGGCTCGACATGGTCCATGACGGCTACGGCCAGCGCTACGGGCTGCTGCACCGGCGCCGGCTGTTCGTGTCGGCCAACGGCCAGGACGTGCGCGGCGAAGACTTGCTCGAAACAGCAGCAGGCCGCGGTGGCCGCCGCCGTACCGCAACGCGCTTCGATATCCGCTTCCACCTCGGCGCCGGGGTCGAGGCAACGCCGACCGCCGACGCACAAGGGGCTTTGCTCAAGCTGCCCGACGGCCGCATCTGGGCGTTCAAGGCGCGCGGCGCGACGCTCAGTGTCGATGACAGCATCTGGATCGATGCCGAAGGCAAACCACGCCCGACCCACCAGCTAGTGTTGACCGGCAACGGGGTGGCTGCGGGGACCAACGTCAACTGGTCGTTCAAGCGGGCGGGGAAGTAGCCGCGCACCGCGCCTCGCATTGAACACCGTCATTGAGGAACTCAAACTCAGGGAGAAGTTCGATGGTCGATCACGGGAACCAACCCGCCGCGCCCAAACGCACGGTCGTGGAACGCTCGTTGGATAACGAAATCGTCGCGACACGCAGATTTGACGCCGCGCCGCAGACCGTATTCGACGCCTGGACCACGCCCGGTCTGTTCATGCGCTGGTGGGCGCCGAAGTCGATGGGTGTGCCGCTGCTGTCGTGCGAGATGGATGCGCGTGCAGGGGGGAAATACCGGCTTGAATTTGGGCACGACGGCGGAGAGTCCTTCGCCTTCTATGGGAAGTACATTGAGGTCACCCCGGGGTCGCGGCTGGTCTGGACCAATGATGAAGGTGAAGATGGTGCACTGACCACCGTCACCTTTGAAGACAAGGGTGGCAAAACGCTGCTGGTTTACCGCGACCGCTACCCGTCGCAGGCGGCGCTCGACGAAGCCTTTGCCGGCATGGAAGGCGGCATTTCCGAGCAGTTCGCTCAGCTGGACGAGCTGCTGGTCAGCCAAGGCCAGCGGTAGCAGCCGGCAGCCGCCCTGGCGCAGTTCGCAGCGCTTGCAGGCATTGCGCCGCACCCGACCAAAGCCGTCGCCGCTTGTGTCCACGTGACAATGGTGTCTAACGTCGCCGGCAGCGCGCTGGCGCGATGACATTGCAGCGGTATCGAGGTGCCAAAATGAGCGATCCCAAACTTAACTACCGGCTCGAACCGCAGGACGAATACACGCATCCGCCGGTCGCGGCGCTGAACTACAACGAGAGCATGTATTTCAACGTTTTCGACCACGCGAAGCAGGCCGGCGGCTGGTTCCGCATCGGCAACCGGCCGAACGAGCATTATGCCGAAATCACCGTCTGCATCTATCTGCCCGACGGCCGCATCGGCTTCATGTTCGCGCGCCCCGAAATCGCCAACAACGACCGTATGGAAGCCGGCGGCCTGAAGATCGATGTCGTCGAACCGTTCAAGCGGCTCAAGGTCAGCTATACGGGCAAGGTGCTGCTGCTCGCCAATCCGCACGAAATGGCCGATCCCAAGGCAGCGTGGCGCAGCAACCCGTCGCTGCCGTGCACCGTCGAAATCGACTATACCGGGCTGTCGCCGATGTACGGCGGCGAAGCGGTCAATGCCGACGGCAGCAAGCTAGATATCGATCCCGAAAAGTCGTTCGCCCCGGCACATTACGAGCAATTGTGCGCCGGTCGCGGCATGATCCGCGTCGGTGACGAGACGTTGGAAATTGACGGCTACGGCCTGCGCGACAAGTCCTGGGGCCCGCGGCACTGGCAGGCGATCGACTGGTACCGCTGGTGCCCGATGAGCTTCGGCCCCGACTTCGGCATGATGTTCACCGTCGGCGGCGCCGGCAAGAATGCCCGCGCCAGCGGCATGGTGTTCAGCGACGGCAAGTACGACATGGTCAACAGCTGCACGATTGAAACCGACTGGGACGAAAACGGCTATCAGCGCGCTCTGACGGCGGTGGTCGGCACCGAAGGCGGCAAGACCTACACTGTCGAGGGCAAGGTGCTGTCGCTGATTCCGCTGCGCAACCGCCGCACCACGCCCGAGGGCGTCGAGCTGCAGACGCGCATCACCGAGGGTATGACCGAATATCGCTGCAACGGCCGCGTCGGCTACGGGATGAGCGAATATCTCGACCAGATCATCGACGGCCAGCCCAGCGGGCGCGTCGCGGGGTTCTAGGCGACGCGCGCCCTCTGCCCCTCTCCCCTTGCGGGAGAGGGCGACTCGCGCGGCAGCGCGGCGGGGTGAGGG
>CALMPZ010000396.1 GCA_937871645.1 uncultured Polymorphobacter sp. | reverse complement strand
GCCGATGGTGAGCGGCGCTTGCGGGTCGAGCGCTTCAACGCCGAGCTGGCAGGTCACTGCCTGCCCCGCGGTGCCTTCGTCGAGCACCAACGTCGAGGTGCCGATGAACGAGGTGCGCAGCTTTTTGAGCAGTGGTTCAAGCATCGGCAGATCGCGGCGCACAACAAAGCGCGTGACGGGCGCATCGGGCAGGTCGCGCGTCGCCTGAATCACCATCGGGCGGCCCGACACCGGGATCAGCGGCTTGGTCAGCGTATAGCCGGCGTCAGCAAAGCGCTTGCCATAGCCCGCCATCGGCACCAGCACCGCGCCCGACTGGCGCGCCCGCCGCGCCTCGTCGAACGCCAGCCGGCGGAAGGCGCGCGACCAGCCGAGATATTCGGCCAGATCGTCGGGGGTGCCCCATTGCATGAAATGCTGCAATTCATAGACCGCGACCTTCAAACCGCGCGCCGCCATCACCTTATACGCCAGGCTGACATAATATTCGCCGTTGACGGTCAGCCCCTCGGCAACCTGCGCGTCGAGCATTTCCAGCGCGCGCGCGCCGCTGTCGAAATAATAGCCGCCGCTGGAGGCATATTCGGACATCGGATCGTCGGTCCAGGCGGCCTTTTCCTGAATGTCGGTCAGCCAGCCGCCGCTTTCCTTGATGAAGGCGTAGCTGTTGCCGTGCAGGCTGTGCGGGTGGAAGCCGCGATAGGCCGGCACCGCGCCGGCGCAGGCGGTTTCGCGCACGAACGCCTTGAAATCGGCCCAGTCCCAGACGCAACTGAAGTCGCAATAGTTGATGAACACCGGCTTGGCCGGATCGATGTATTGGCGTGCCTGTAGCACCGCCCAGACCGGGCCATGGCGGTGCGGTTCGATGGCGACGATGCGCCCGGTCGGGCACAGGCGGCGCAGCGTTTCGGCCATTTCATAGGCGGGCTCTTCGAGGTGCTCGCGGTTGCAGATGAAAATGAAGTCGGTTTCGCCGGGGAACAGGTCGATGACATGGCCGATGATCGGCTTGCCATCGACGGGGATCAGCGGTTTGGGCACACCGTAGCCGGCGCGGCGGAAGCGCTCGCCAAAGCCCGACATGGGGATGATGATCTGCATCAGCGCACCCGTGCCTGTTGCAGTCGCCACGCCTCGGCGTCCCAGTTCAGCAGCGCGCCGGCAGCACCGTCGGGCAGGCCGGTGACGGTGGCATTGGCGGGCAGGCGGCGCGCGACTTCGACCAGACCGGCGATCACGGCGTCGGCGCTCGGGGTGCGGTCGCGGCGCGCGTAGGCGCCGACACCGGGGGCGAGAATCAGCGCGGGCAGTACGCCGGTTGTGGCATGGATGCGCGCTGCGCAGGCTGCCAGCGTTTCACCGGGCTGGAGCACCGGCACCGCGCCGCCGACGAACACGACTTGGTCGGGAAACAGCGGCGCGGCGGCGAAGATCGCCGTCAGCCGCGCGTCGAGCGCCAGCCCGTCGGCGGCGGCATGGCGTTCGTGGTCGCTATCGCCCGCGCCTGCCGGGGCTTCCGACAACGTTGCCACCAGCAGCGCCAGCCGCGCCTCGACATCGCGCAGCAGCGCTTCGGCTGCGTGCGGCGTGTCGGCACCGACGACGATGCCGTGGTTGGCAAGCAGCAACACATCGGCGGGCGTTTTGGCGAGCACCTGCGCAATCGCGCTGGCGAGCGGCGCACCGGGGCGCCGGTACGGCACCCACGCCCAGCGCACATGACCGTCGAGCGCCTTCGCCGCGCGCGCCGCACCATCGGCAAGCACGCTGACCGCCATCGCATTGACCGCATGTGCGTGGAGCACCGCGGCGTGCGGTAGCAGCGCGTGCAGTGCGGTTTCAATCGACGGGCGCAGCGCCGCGTCGCTGCCGGGCAGCCGGGCGGCGCTAAAATCTTCGACCTCGCCGCGTGCCACTGCCGCATGAACCGCCGAAAGCGACAGCCCGGTGAAGATCGGGCGTACCAGCGCCTGCGCCAGCCAGACGCCCGACGCCTTGACCCACAGTTCGTCGCCGGTCTTGACCGAGCTGTTGCCACCCGGCCCTTGCACCAGCAACGGATCGGCTCCGATGCGCGCCGACACCGCCGCCAATTCGTCGAGCGCCGTCATAGCGAGGTGTGGGCAAACAGACGGCGCAGCGCCGCGAAATCGCTGAAGCTGGCATCAACCGCAGCATGCGCGCGCGTCGGCGGTTTCGCCGCGACCTTGAGCAAGGTCACCGCGTCGATCGCGGCCTTGGCGCCGACCATGTCGCCGTCGATCGAATCGCCGATGAACCATACAGGGCCTTCGACGCCGCCGAGTTTGGCGAGCGCCAGTTCGAAGCCCAGCGCCGCAGGCTTGTCGGCGCCGCTTTCTTCGGAGGTCACCAGCCAATCGACCATCTTGTCGATGCCGAGCAGGATCATCTTGCGCAGCTGGATCTGTGCGGTCAGGTCGGTGACGATGACCGCGGGGACGCCGGCGATGCGCAGGTCATCGAGGAAATCGAGCGCGTACGGGAACAGCACGGCGGCGTCGAGATAGGCGCGCCAGAACGCCTGCTCAAGCTGCAGCACGGCGAACGGCTGGCTGGCAAAACCGGCGCGTTCGATGGTGCGCTGGAAATACAGCAGGCGGCTGTGCGACGCGGCGACTGGCCCCAGCCGCGCCTTGAGTTCGGCGCGCGCATCGTTGAAGCATTGCGTGAAGTCGGCGGCCGAAATGCCGTGCAGTTTGTGCGCGAGTTCGGCGGCAGCGGCCATGCCGGCGGCGTTGCAAGGCGCATAGGCATAGAGCGTATTGTCGAGATCGAGCAGCACCGCGGCGGGTCGCTGCGTGAATAGATCGGCGTTGCGGAGTTTCATGCCATGCCTCCCCGGCGGCGGCGCGCACGGTCGAATTCGATGAGCAAAATAAGCTGCATGACGCCCGACAGGCCCGGTTGCCAGTGCGGCGCGGCAGCCAGCAGCCAGTCCATGTCGGGCGCGATGCGGCGTGCGGCGGCGGCGATATCGGCGGCGGTTGGTTCGCCCTCCACCAGCAAGCGCAACCGGCCGTCGTCGTCGGCGCTTTCGATGACGCGGATGCCCGACAGCGACGCCAGCAGCCGCGCCGCGCGATCGAAATTGCGCCCTGGCGCCAGCGTCACCACCAGCCGCAGCATCGAGGCATCGATAGCGACTGCCGGATCGGCAACCGCCGACGGATGGCGCGGTTCGAGCCGGAAAATGACATCGGCGGCGGCGGCCTGCGGGGCGATGAAACGCGCGCCATCGGCCGCGCGGCGCTCGATCGATTCGAGCACGCGTTCGGGCGCGTGGCCGCGCTGGTTGACGTCGCGGCGCAGCTTGAGGAAGCGCCGCAGTCCTTCATCCATGTCCATGTAGACGCGGACGTCGAAGCGGGTGTTGAGCGACGGCGACCACAGCGCATGCAGCCCCGATACCGCGAGCAGTTCGCGCGGGTGCAAAGTCGCCAGCTCACCGGTGCGGCCCGAGCCATGGTCGTAGTGGCGCGCGCGTACCGGCTTGGCGTCGGCAAGGTCGGCAGCGTGCGCGGCAAAGCCCTCGAGGTCGTTCGCCATCGGATTGAGATGCGTCATCGCGCGCCACATCGGCTTGTGACGGTCCCAGCTGTGATAATCGTCACCCGACAGTCGCGTCACAGAGGTTTCGCCGAACATTGCCGCGAGGGCATCGACCAAAGTGTCCTTGCCGGTGCCGCTGTCGCCGGCGACGGCAATGGCGAGCGGCGTACGCGTCGCGCGGTAGAACGGCGAGCCGAGGATGCCGCGCCGCGCCATCTGCACCGCCAGCGCACCGCCCGCCGCGAGCATCAGCGTCATCAATGCCGAGGGCAGGCGTTCGGCGTCTTGCGCGACCAGTGGCGCCGACAGATCGATGCCGGCGAACGCCGCGCCGGTCGACACCGTCATGTGCAGCGCGACGAACGCCAGCGTGAACGCCCAGAACAGCAGCTGCCCCGTCGTCCCCGAGCGCGCGGTGTGGAGCGCAATGAACGGCAGCGCCCACAGCGCCCAACCCGGCGACGCCGGCGTCAGCAACACCACCGCCATGAACGCGATACCGATGAAGCTCCACAGCAAGTCGAAATCGAGCCGGCGCACGCGCCACGCCCAATACAGCAACCCGAGATAGGCGAGCGGCAGCACATAGACATAGAGCCAGGGCCCGATCGGCACCGCGAGGCTGAAGGTCTTGGCGGTTTCGGGGGTCAGCAGCACCATGGTGCGGAACCCCGGCAGCGCCAGCACCGGCAGCCACAGCAGCGCGAACGCCAGCGCCGCACCGCCGATGGCCGCCAGCGCAAAGCGCCGCTGGCGCGCGCGGCCGAGGTAGAACAACGCAATGAACGGTGCCGCCAGCCCCATGCTGAACTTCGCCGCGACTGCACTGCCGAGCCACGCACCGCCGGCGCCGTGGCGATGTTGCGCCAGTGCCGCGAGCGCCGCAACGAGCAGCAGCACCGGCAATATATCGAGCTGGCCGTGCCAGTAACCGACATAGAGCGCAATCGGCGACAGCCAGAACAGCAGCTGCACGCGCGTCGCGTCCTTAGCGGCAATGCGCCCGAGCTGGTGCAGCAGCGCCACCTCGAGCAGCAGCACCGTCAGCCCGAGCCCGAGGTGCGCGCCCGCCAGCCCCGCCAGCGCGCCGCCGAGATCGGTCAGCGGTGCATAGGCGATGAGGTATGGCAACCCGTAGGGGAACGCGACGCGGTCGCCGCCAATCGCCATGAACCCGCCCCAGGGGTCGGCGAAATGCGCCGGCACTGCGCCCAGAAACGGCACGAACCAGCGCGCATGCGTCCACGGCAGCGCCAGCGCAATCAGCGCCAGCCGCAGCACCAGCCCGAGGCCGAACAGCGCGCGCGTGCTGCGGGTCATGCCCATAGGTCGGGCCGCTTGGTACACACGGCGGCAATGTCGAGCCCAGCGGTTTCGGCGCGCAGTGCGGCGATGCCGGTTTCCGCGTCGCGGCCCTGCAGTTCGGGCGAGACGAGGCACAGCTTGAAGCCGGCATCGGTCAGTCGCGTGGCGTCCGCGGCAGTCAACGGGAAGCGCGTGAAGCAATCGACCCAGACCCAGTCGATCTGCCCCGCCAGCGTCAGTGCGGTATCGACGCTTTCAAATTCGGAAACGCGCACCGCGCAGCGCCGTTCGCCGCTGCGCGCGGTGCGGATCAGGAACGGGAACGACTGGTCGAGGAAGAAGAACCGGGTGATGCCATGCGCCGCCATCAGCGCCAGCAACCGCGTTTCCAGCCCTTCCTCTTTGACGTTGAGGATCAGCGTACCGTGGGCGTAATGCGCCAGCCACGCCTCGAAATCCTCGCCTTCGACAAACGCGTCGTGGTGGATGACCAGCCGCTCGCCCCAGCTGCGCACGTCCATTTCGATGCCGTAGTGGCGCGGCGTCGCCAGCAGCGCGGCTACGGTGTTGCGGCGGTGCGCGATGAGTTCCATCAATGGCTCCCGCGCGAAAGGTCGCGCCGCAGCCGGAAGCTGAAATCGAGCGTGCGCTTGATGAACTTCAGCTTGGCGCGCCAGTTAATGTTCCAGTGCGACTGGCCGTGCAGCCGGTCGGTGAACAGCACCGGGAAACGTGCCACTTTCAGCCCGTCGTAGCGCGCCAGTGCAAACGCATAGGTATCGAGCGCAAAGTCGTGCGGCGGGTTCGCCCACGCCGCGAAGAAGTCGCGGTGGAACAGCGTCGGCTGCGCGTTGACGTCGGTCAGCCGGCGCCCGAACAATATGGTTTCGAACACGCTCATCCCGAATGTGAATACCGTATCGCCCAGCGGCCGGCCATGGCGCGCGCCCTTGACGAACAGTTTTGCGGGCGCGGCATCGTCGCAGAACAGCGCCAGTCCGGTCAGCACGTCCATCACGTCGGTCTGCAAGTCAGCGTGCGTCCAGCCGATGATCTCGCCGGTCGCCGCGCGCAACCCCGACAATATGCCTAAGCCATAGCCCTGGTTGACCGGCACCCGCACGCTCGACAGGCGGTCGCGGCCGGCGAGTTCGCGCGCCAGCACCGCGGGGCTGTCATCGGTCGAGCCATTGTCGACGAGGATGACATCGATCGCCGGCTCGGCGGCGGTCAACTCGGCGCAGCGTGCCACCAGCGCCGGCAGCGAGGCCGCTTCATTGTAGCAGGGAATGACCAGAGTGAGCCGCATGGCGTGGTTCTAGCGCGGCGCGGCGCACGGGCGATAAACAAAAATGCTGCCCACCCCCTGCTGCGGCGCGAATTGCGCCACCGGCGTCGCCCCGGCGAGCGGCTTGGCGCGCACGACATAGTCGAACGGCAACTGCGCGCAAATGCGTTGCAGCTTCGCCAGATCGGCCTTTTCGACAAAGCCGCGCTCGCCGTGGCCCAGCCCGATGACCCAGGTCCGGTACCACGGCCGCAGATCGGTTTCGGCGAACGGATAGTCGAGCGAGGCGACAACTGACCGGCGCCCGATCAGCCGCATGCGCTGCGGCGTCAGCACGCGGCCGTAGGCGATGCCGGTAGGAAACTGTTCGACGAGGAAGCGCGCATCGGGCGCGGTATTGTCGCGCGCCCATTGATAGACTTGGTGGCTGTTCGCCGCTGTCGGCAGCATCAGTTCATC
>CALMPZ010000395.1 GCA_937871645.1 uncultured Polymorphobacter sp. | reverse complement strand
CCCGCGGCGCCGAGCGCCGCCGACGGCAGCATCCCCAGCGAGCCGGTGAGCATCGCGGCTTCATCGGACAATATGTCGCCGAACAGATTGTCGGTGAGGATGACGTCGAACTGCTTGGGGTATTTGACCAGCTGCATCGCGGTGTTGTCTGCGAGCATGTGGCTGAGATCGATATGCGGGTATTCGGCGTCGCGCAGTGCCTGGACTTCCTCGCGCCACAGCAGCCCCGATTCCATGACGTTCGACTTTTCGGCCGAGCACACCCGGCCCGAGCGCTTGGCGGCGAGCTCGAAGGCGACGCGCGCGACGCGGCGGATTTCGCTGCTGGTATAGACTTGCGTGTTGACGCCGCGGCGTTCGCCGTTGCCGATATCGGTGATGCCGCGCGGTTCGCCGAAATAGACGCCGCCCGTCAGCTCGCGGACGAACATGATGTCGAGGCCCTCGACAAATTCGCGCTTGAGGCTCGACGCATCGGCGAGTGCGGCAAAGCATAGCGCCGGGCGCAAATTGGCGAAGACCTCCATACCGGCACGCAGCGCCAGCAGCCCGGCTTCGGGGCGCTTGTCGTAGCTTTGCTTGGCCCATTGCGGACCGCCGACGGCGCCCATCAGCACGGCGTCGGATGCCTTGGCCTGCGCCAGCGTCTCGGGCGTCAGCGGCACGCCGTCGGCATCGATCGCGGCACCGCCAAAGTGGGCTTCGCTGACGCTGACATCGAGGCCGGCATGGGCATTGAGCCAATCGACAAGGCGGCGGCTCTGGGCGGTCACTTCGGGGCCGATTCCGTCACCGGGCAGCAGCAGCAGCGTCTTGGTCATATCAGAATCTTTCGTATGCTCGGGCGCTTGTTCAGGCAGCGCGCTTGGCGGCGCCACCGATCCACGGCTTGTCGGCGGCGAGGTGGTCCTCGAACGTCGCGATGGCGGCGCCCTGCGCCTCGGTCAGCCCGATCTCGTCGACGCCGCCAACCAGGCAGGACTTGCGGAACGGGTCGATTTCAAAGCTGAAGCGGTCCTGGAACGGCGTCGTCACCACCTGATTCTCGAGGTCGATGGTGATGTCGTCGGTCGCCGCCACTTCCATCAACCGGTCGATCTGGTCCTGTGGCAGCGCCACCAGCAGCATGCCGTTCTTGAAGGCATTGCCGCTGAAGATATCGGCAAAGCTCGGCGCGATGACCACCTTGAACCCCAGGTCGGCGAGCGCCCAGGGGGCATGCTCGCGGCTCGACCCGCAGCCGAAATTGTCGCCGGCAATCAGGATGGGCGCACCTTGGTGGCGCGGCGCATCGAAGATGTTGTCGGGGTCTTCGCGCAACACCGCGAACGCACCCTTCCCCAGCCCCTTGCGGGTCACGGTCTTGAGGAAGCGCGCCGGAATGATGACGTCGGTATCGACGTTTTCGGCGCCGAACGGCACGGCGACGCCAGTCAATGTGGTGAAGGCCTGCATGGGAAACTTCCGTTCAAATGGCAGCGTTGTGACGGTTCAGTCGGTGAACGACACCACCGTCGCGTTTTCGTCAATCTTCTTGGCAGCGCTGCGCCCTGCTGCCGAAGATTGGCGCTGCGACATGCAATGCTTGGTCGTCTTGATCCGCGAACCGGTGTCAGGTTCGACCTTGCAGACGACCTTGTCGAGATCAGGCGGCCCGTCGCTGGTCGCAACAGTGTCCTTCGTCCCAACCACGCGCAGTTCGTTCGCGGGCGGCGACACCGCCGGCGCAGCGGGCGCTGGCGCGGCAGCATTGGCATGGGCGACGACGCTTGCCATCATCAGGCAGACGCCGGCGGCGGGCGCGCACAATGAACTCATCCGCATAGAATTCCGTTCCCCTGTCGCTGTTGCTACCGCGCGCCTGTAGATTAGTTGCTGCCTGCCGACGGCGCCGGCTTGTCCATGATCATCTTCTGGACTTCGCGGCTTTGTTCGGCCCATTGGCGTCGCGTCTGGCAGCGCTTGGTCGAAGCGATGCGCGATCCGGTATTGGTTTCGACCTTGCAAACCACGGTATCAGGGTCGGTCGGATCGGGCTTGGTGGCGGTGACCTTGATTTCCGGCTTGACCGCTGCAGCGCCTGCGGGCGCGGCGGCCACCGGCACCGCAACCGTCGGTGGTGCCGCCGGCTTGACGACGTCCTGCGCCCATGCCGGCGCCGCAAGCAACGCGACGGCAGCGATCAGCGTCAGGTGGCGAACATTCGAATACATGATGAACCTCGTGCTGGCTGGTTTCGCAATCGGCCCCGGGCCGTGCGTGATGCGCCGACAATACCGCAGTGCAGCGAGCTCCGCCACTGGCGTTCGCGGGTCAGCGCATCAAGTCGCGGACATCGGTCAGGCGCCCGGTCACTGCGGCCGCAGCCGCCATCGCCGGCGACAACAGATGCGTGCGTGCGCCCGGCCCCTGCCGTCCCACGAAGTTGCGGTTCGACGTGCTGGCGCAGCGTTCGCCGGCCGGCACCTTGTCGGGGTTCATGCCGAGGCACATCGAACAGCCCGGTTCGCGCCAGTCGAAGCCGGCGTCGATGAAGATGCGGTCGAGCCCTTCGGCTTCGGCCTGGGCCTTGACCAGCCCCGATCCCGGCACGACGAGTGCCTGCTTGACGTTGGCAGCGACCTTGCGGCCGGCGACGACGGCGGCAGCGGCGCGCAGATCCTCGATGCGGCTGTTGGTGCAGCTGCCGATGAAGATGTTCTGGACTTCGACATCCGTCATCGCGGTGCCCGGCACCAGCCCCATATAGTCGAGCGCACGGGCGGCCGCGGCGGCCTTTGACGGGTCGGCAAAGTCGGCGGGGGCGGGCACAGTCCCGGTGATCGCGACCACATCTTCGGGCGACGTGCCCCAGCTGACCAGCGGCGCAATGGCGCTGCCGTCGATGATGACGACGCGGTCGTAGCGTGCGCCGGCGTCGGTTTTCAGCGTTGCCCAATACGCCAGCGCCGCGTCCATATCCGCGCCCTTGGGCGCGCGCGGGCGACCCGCGACATAGGCGAATGTCTTGGCGTCAGGCGCCACCAGTCCGGCGCGGGCGCCGGCCTCGATCGCCATGTTGCACAGCGTCATGCGGCCTTCCATGCTCATCGCCTCGATGACCGGGCCGGTATATTCGATGACGTGGCCGGTGCCGCCGCCGGTGCCGATCTGGCCGCAGATGGCCAGCGCGACGTCCTTCGAGGTCACGCCGAAACCAAGCTCGCCGGTGACGCGGACTTCCATCGAAGCCGATTGCTTGAGCAGCAGCGTTTGGGTGGCGAAGACATGTTCGACTTCGGAGGTGCCGATGCCGAACGCCAGCGCGCCGAACGCGCCGTGCGTCGCGGTATGGCTGTCGCCGCACACCAACGTCACGCCGGGCAGGGTGAAGCCCTGCTCGGGGCCGATGACGTGGACGATCCCCTGGGCGGCGGCGTTGATCTCGATGTGCTCGATGCCGAAATCGGCGCAATTGGCGGCAAGCGCGGCAACCTGGGTGGCCGACTCAGGATCGGCGATCGGCTCGAAGCGGTGGTTGGTCGGCACGTTATGATCGGGCACAGCCAGCGTCAGGTCGGGGCGGCGCACCGCGCGACCTGCCAGCCGTAGCGCCTCGAACGCCTGCGGCGTGGTGACTTCGTGGATCAGGTGGCGGTCAATCCAGATCAGCGCGGTGCCGTCGTCGCGCTGGTGGACGACGTGGTCGTCCCAGATCTTCTGATACAGCGTGCGTGGCTTGGTCATGGCACTCGGACTCGCGTCGATTCATGGTGAAAAGGCGTCCATAAGGCGCTACGCTGGTTGCCGCAAACGGCAAGGTCAATGTGGTCAGTCTTTACGGGTCCAGGGGTGCAGCACATTTTCGGCGGCTGGACTGGATTACTGTCGTCAATTTAGTATAACATATTGAAATATAACAATTAATATACTGCGGGGTGCACGTGATCAACAGTCTGGTCGATATCATGCCGATCTGGGCGATCGGCGTGCTGCTGCTGACACTGATCGGGCTGGCGACCGCGCTTGGCGGCATGTTGCGCACGCACATCGCGATCAACGTCGATACTTTTCCGGCGACTTCGGCATCGATAACGATGCTGTCGCTGCTCATCGGCTTCACCTTTTCGGTGGCGCTCAACCGCTATGACACGCGCCGCGACCTGATGGTCGAGGAGTCCGGCGCGCTGACGATGGTGTGGGAGCGTGTCC
Source organism: uncultured Polymorphobacter sp. (assembly GCA_937871645.1). GTDB lineage: Bacteria > Pseudomonadota > Alphaproteobacteria > Sphingomonadales > Sphingomonadaceae > Polymorphobacter_A. The sequence continues at coordinate 2,437 of CALMPZ010000395.1, read as the reverse complement.
GGCTCGAACCCCCCGAAATTCGCGACCGCATGCAGCCGCTCGTCCAGAAATACCTCGCACAACGCCTCGCCTATTTCCAGAACGGGGTCGCGGTCGACCGCCAGCGCGCCGCCGATGTCGCTGCCGAAGACGTGCAGAACAAGATGTGGGCCATCGTCAACGAGCTCGTCACCGCCGACACCCGGCCGTTGATCACCCGTGCGCTGATTGACGGCATGACGCGCGTCGATGATGCCGCCTGGCGCCGCGAATCGGCAGCGCGCGAGCATATCCCGCTGCTCGTCATCGACCTGCTGATCCTGTTCTCGCTGATCACCGCGGCGATCATCGGCTATTCGACCGGGCTGCAGCGCAAGGTCAATCGGCCGATCAACATCGCGTTTTTCACACTATTGTCGTTGGCGATCCTGATGGTGCTCGATCTCGACCGGCCGCGCTCGGGGCTGGTGCGCGTGTCGCAGCAACCGATGATCGACCTGCAGGCCGACATGGCCGCCGATGTCGCAGCGCAGCGCGTTTGGCCTATCGCGCCGGCAGCGCGTCAATTGCCTTGAGCACGGCGTCGAGCGGCGGCCGTGTCTTGTAGCCGGCTTCGGCCAGGCTGGCGCGTACCGTCCCATCGCTTGCCACCACGAAGATCGCCGGTTGCGGGACGCCGTAAGCCATCGAACCGGGCTTGTACTGTGGATCGCGCAGCCCGAAGGCATCGATTGTCACCGAGCCCGAGTCGGACAGCAGCGGATAGTTGATGTCGCGCTTGGCCGCAAAGCCGGCGAGCACCTCGGGGCTGTCATAGCTGATCGCGGCAATGTTGTAACCGCGTTTGGCCAGCGCGGCGGGGGCGTTGCGCAGCGAAATAAGCTGCGACATGCAGAACGGGCACCAGGCCGCGGACCGGGTGAACACCAGCACGACGCCGTTCGGCCCGCTCAGGCTTTTCACCGTCGGTGCCGCGCCGGCCTTGTCGACAAGGTGTAGTGCCGGCACGGCCGACCCCACCGCCGGCCCGATGTCGATCGGCGCCGCCGATGCCGCAGTGGCATTCATCACACCGCCCAGCATGGCAAGCGCCAGTCCCGAGCCCGTCGTGGTAAACCGAACCGCCAGAAATGCGGCGGCAATGACCGCAGCGACCGTCAAGCCGATTGTCCGAAGTTTCATGGCAGTTTCCCCCTGGCAGATGATATTCGGTCCGACACAGACTTTGGTTACAACTCGTCCTCATCGAGCAGCGGCAATTGCGCCTGTGTCGCTGGCGGCGTCAGTCCAAGGTGCTTCCACGCTGCCGCATTGAGCATGCGCCCGCGCGCGGTGCGTGCCACCAGCCCCGACTGGATCAGATAGGGTTCGATGACATCCTCGACGGTGTCGCGCGCCTCGCTGAGCCCCGCCGCGAGTGTTTCGATGCCGACCGGCCCGCCGCGGTAGATATCGGCGATCATCATCAGATAGCGCCGGTCCATCGAATCGAGCCCGAGGTTATCGACTTCGAGGCGGTTGAGCGCCGCATCGGCGATCTTCGCGGTGACGGTGGCATGACCGGCGACGGCCGCGAAATCGCGGACGCGGCGCAGCAGCCGCCCCGAAATGCGCGGCGTGCCACGTGCCCGCGACGCGATTTCGTGCGCGCCGTCATCGGTCAGGTCCATCGCCAGCAACTGGCTGGCGCGGCGCACGACGCTTTCGAGTTCGGGGACGGTGTAGAAAATCAACCGTAACGGAATCCCGAAGCGGTCGCGCAGCGGCGTCGTCACCAGCCCGGCGCGCGTGGTCGCGCCAATCAAGGTGAACGGCGGCAGGTCAATGCGCACCGAGCGGGCGGAGGGTCCTTCGCCGATCATCAGGTCGAGCGCGCGGTCCTCCATCGCCGGATAGAGGATTTCCTCGACCGCCGGCGACAGTCGGTGAATTTCGTCGATGAACAGCACGTCATGCGGTTCAAGATTGGTCAGCAGCGCCGCAAGGTCGCCCGCTTTGGCGATGACCGGGCCGGAGGTGGCGCGAAACCCGACGCCCATTTCGCGCGCGACGATCTGCGCCAGCGTCGTCTTGCCCAGCCCCGGCGGCCCGTGCAGCAGCACGTGGTCGAGCGCTTCGCCACGGCCGCGCGCGGCTTCGATGAAGATGCGCAGATTTTCACGCGACGCCGCCTGCCCGACGAATTCGTCGAGCGTCTGCGGACGCAGCGCGGCGTCGATGTCCTCGGGGCGGCGCTGTGCAGTGATGGGGCGGTCGTCGGTCATGGTTGTGGCACCGCGCTTGCAGGGCATGACCCCTCCCTTTCAAGGGAGGGGCGACTCGCGCGGTACGCGCGGCGGGGGTGGGTGCTTTGGCGGGCGCCGACGGTGCAACTGGGGCGGTGCACGGAACGATTGTGACGTGCGAAAGCACCCACCCCCGCTCAGCTTCGCTGAGTCGCCCCTCCCTTGAAAGGGAG
>CALMPZ010000394.1 GCA_937871645.1 uncultured Polymorphobacter sp. | reverse complement strand
GATTGCATTCATGGTTACGCACCCCCCGGTAGAGCGGCAAAATGCCCGGTGAAGACCAACCAGCCGCTGACCACCGCGACCCATGCCAGCGACAGCGGCAGGAAGACCTTCCAGCCCAGTCGCATTAGCTGGTCATAGCGGTAGCGCGGGACGGTCGCCTTGACCCAGGCGAAGACGAAAAACATGAAGGCGATCTTGCCGAACATCCAGAAGATGCCGGGGATCAGATACAGCGGCGCCCAGTTGACCGGCGGCAGCCAGCCACCGAGGAACAGCACGGCTGTAAGCGCGCACATCAACAGCACGTTGGCGTATTCGCTGAGGAAAAACAGCGCGAAGCTCATCGAAGAATATTCGACCTGATAGCCTGCAACCAGCTCGGCTTCGGCTTCGGGAAGGTCGAACGGCGGCCGGTTGGTCTCAGCGAGCGCCGAGATGAAGAACATGATCGCCATCGGGAACAGCAGCGGGTTGAAGACGTTGCCGTTGAGCAGGCCGAGCACATTGCCCTTCTGGCTCAGCACGATGGCGCTGAGGTTGAAGCTTTGCGCGTAGAGCACGACGCAGACGATGATGAAGCCGATCGAGACTTCGTAGCTGACCATCTGTGCGGCCGAACGCAGCCCGCCGAGGAACGGGTATTTCGAGTTCGAGGCCCAGCCCGCCATGATGATGCCGTAGACACCGAGCGAGCTCACCGCGAACAGATAGAGCAGCCCGACATTGAGGTCGGCGAGCACGACGCCATAGTCGAACGGGATGACCGCCCAGGAGATCAGCGCGAGCGTCAGCATGATCATCGGCGCGATGACAAAGACGCCCTTGTTGGCGCTCGACGGGATGATGGTTTCCTTGAGGAACAGCTTGGCGGCGTCGGCGAACGACTGCAGCAGCCCCAACGGCCCGACCATGTTGGGGCCGCGGCGCATCTGCATCGCCGCCCAGATCTTGCGGTCGAAATACACCGAGAAGGCGACAGCGAGCATCACCGGCAGTGCGATGACGAGGATCAGGATAATCGTCGCAACCAGATAGCCGAAGCCCGTGCCGAAACCGGCACCGAACAGGCCTGCGAACAGTTCCTCGAAGAAGTGCGTGAAGCCCATTATTCGGCCGCCTGCAGTGCGGGCTCATGCCCGTTCAGGATTTGCGCGACACATTCGGCCATCGTCTCGCTGGCGCGGGCGATGGCGTTGGTCGTGTAGAAATTGGTCACCGGCAGGCGGATCGCGCCGCCTTCGAGCTTCGCATCACCGCCGAAGTCGCCCCACGCGGAAGCTGTCAGACCTTCGCTGCCCAGATGCGGCCACTCGGCAGCGATGCGGGCGCGCAGGGCGTCGATGTTGTCATACGGCAAGGTCACGCCGAGCACGTCGGACAGCGCACGGTAGATGCTCCAATCCTCGCGGGCTTCGCCGGGGGCGAACACGGCGCGGTAGCCGCGCTGGACGCGGCCTTCCATGTTGACCCAGGTGCCGGGCTTTTCGGCGTAGGCGGCGGCTGGCAGGATAACATCGGCGTGCGCGACACCGTGATCGCCGTGGCTACCGACATAGACGGAGAAGGTGTCGGCGAGCGCCTTGGTGCTGATGTCATCGGCTCCGGCGAGGAACACGACCTTGAGCTTGCCGCCGTGGTTGAGGATGGCATCGACGCCATTTGCAGTGAAGCCGATGTCGAGCGCACCGACGCGCGCGGCAGCGGTGTGGAGTATGTTGAAGCCGTTCCAGCCATCACGCACCAGCTTGTACTTGGTGGCAAGCTTGTGCGCGGCGGCGTGCGCGCCGGGGCTTGCCAGCGCGCCCATGCCGATGATGATCGCCGGGCGCTGCGCGGCCTTGAGCGCGTCGGCGGCTTCCTTGGGAAGCTTGCTGAGCAGCGCCAGATCGTCGCCGAGTGCAACATGCGGGTAGGTCAGGTCGAGCGTCGGGCCGATCGCGAACACCTTGGCACCGCGCTTGCGGACCGCCTTGCGCAGCCGCGTGTTGACCAGCGGCGCTTCGAGGCGCGGGTTGGTGCCGACCAGCAGCACGACATCGGCGGTTTCGATGCCCGCGAGCGTCGAGTTGAAGACATAACCGCCGCGAACCAATGGATCGAGCATGGCTCCGTCCTGTCGGGCTTCGTGGTTGGTCGAGCCAAGTTTGCCCAGCAAGTCCTTGAGCGCGACCAGTCCTTCGAGGTCATTGAGGTCGCCGGCGATGGCGGCAATCTGGTCAGTCTTTACGGGTGCAAGCGCATTTTTGATTGCAGCAAACGCTTCGCCCCAGGTGGAACGCGTCAGCTTGCCGTTCACCCGAACATAAGGCGCGTCTAGACGCCGCTTCATCAGGCCGTCGATGGCGAAGCGCGTCTTGTCGCTTGCCCATTCCTCGTTGACGTCGTCATTGATGCGCGGCGTGACGCGCAGCACCTGCGGCCCGCGTGCGCCGAAAACGATGTTGGTGCCGACGGCATCCATCACGTCGATGCCTTCGGTCTTCTTGAGTTCCCACGGCCGCGCCTGGAACGCATAGGGCTTCGACGTCAGCGCGCCGACGGGGCATAAGTCTATGATATTACCCGATAATTCAGATGTAATTGCGGCTTCTAGGTAGCTGGTAATCTGGGTGTTCTCGCCGCGGCCGATCGCACCGATTTCCTCGACACCGGCGATTTCCTCGGCAAAGCGGACGCAGCGCGTGCAATGGATGCAGCGCGTCATCACCGTCTTGACCAGTGGGCCCATGAACTTCTCGGTCACCGCGCGCTTGTTCTCGTGATAGCGCGTGAAGCCCTTGCCATAGGTCAGGCTCTGGTCCTGCAGGTCGCATTCGCCGCCCTGGTCGCAGATCGGGCAATCGAGCGGGTGGTTGATGAGCAGGAACTCCATCACCCCTTCGCGCGCCTTCTTGACCTTTGGCGTCGTGGTCAGCACCACCTGGCCATCGGCGGCCGGCATCGCGCACGACGCGACCGGCTTGGGCGACTTTTCCATTTCGACGAGGCACATGCGGCAGTTGCCGGCAATCGACAGGCGCTCATGGTAGCAAAAGCGTGGTACTTCGACTCCGGCGAGCTCGCACGCCTGCAAGACGGTCGCGCCCGCAGGCACTTCGACTTCGATGCCATCGACGGTGAGTTTCGGCATGGTCCTACTCCGCCGCCATCGACGGCACGGCAACAAAGCCCTTGCGCTTGCCGATGCGGGCTTCGATTTCGGGGCGGAAGTGGCGGATCAGGCCCTGAATCGGCCAGGCGGCGGCGTCGCCCAATGCGCAGATCGTGTGGCCTTCGATTTCGGTCGTCACTTCGAGCAGGAGGTCGATTTCGTGATATTCGGCCTCGCCGGTCACCAGACGCTCCATCACGCGCCACATCCAGCCGGTGCCTTCGCGGCACGGCGTGCACTGGCCGCAGCTTTCGTGCTTGTAGAAATAGCTGAGGCGGGCAATCGCGCGGATGATGTCGGTCGACTTGTCCATGACGATGACCGCAGCGGTGCCGAGCCCCGATTTGAGGTCGCGCAGCCCGTCGAAATCCATCGGCGCGTCCCAGATCTCGTGTGCGGGCACCAACGGCACTGACGAACCGCCCGGGATCACCGCGAGCAGGTTATCGCGCCCGCCGCGGATGCCGCCGCAATGCGTTTCGACCAGTTCGCTGAACGGGATCGACATCGCCTCTTCGACGACGCAGGGCTTGTTCACATGGCCGCTGATCTGGAACAGCTTGGTGCCAAGGTTGTTCGGGCGGCCGATACCGGCGAACCATGCGGCACCACGGCGCAGGATGGTTGGTGCGACGGCGATCGACTCAACGTTGTTGACGGTGGTCGGGTTGCCATACAGGCCGACGCCGGCGGGGAACGGCGGCTTGAGGCGCGGCTGGCCCTTTTTGCCCTCCAGGCTTTCGATCATCGCGGTTTCTTCGCCGCAGATGTACGCGCCGGCACCACGGTGGACGAACACGTCGAAATCATAGCCCGAGCCGCAGGCGTTCTTGCCGATCAACTTGGCCTTATAGGCTTCGGCGACAGCGGCAAACAACACTTCGGCTTCGCGGATATACTCGCCGCGGATGTAGATGTAGGCGGCGCTCGCGCGCATCGCGAAACCGGCGACCAGCGCGCCCTCGATCAGCTTGTGCGGATCGTGGCGGATGATTTCGCGGTCCTTGCAGCTGCCGGGCTCGGACTCGTCGGCGTTGATGACGAGGTAACTCGGGCGCTCGGCGCTCGGCGTCTTGGGCATGAACGACCATTTCATGCCGGTCGGGAACCCTGCCCCGCCACGGCCGCGCAGGCCCGATGCCTTGATCGCGTCGATGATCGCGTCGGGGCCCATGGCGAGCAGCGCCTTGGTGTCGGCCCAGTCGCCACGCTTCTTGGCGGCAGCCAGATTCCACGGCTGGAAGCCGTAGAGGTTCGTGAAGATGCGGTCTTTGTCCTCAAGCACCGGCGAATTCCTTGAGCGTCGTCGGGCCGCCTTCGGGGCAGCTTGCAGTGCGGCCGATCATCGAGCCGGCCTTGGGCGTTTCGCCGCGCGCCAGTGCTTCGAGGATGGCGGTCATGCTGTCGTAGGTCAGGTCTTCGTAGTTATCGTCGTTGATCTGCACCATCGGCGCGTTGGCGCAGACGCCCATGCATTCGACTTCGGTGAGCGTGAACAGGCCGTCGGGCGTGTTGGCACCCTTGGCCAAGCCCTTGTCGTAGCAGGCCTTCAATATGTCGTCCGAGCCGCGCAGCATGCACGGCGTCGTCCCGCAGACCTGCACATGATAGCGGCCGACCGGCGCCAGATTGTAC
>CALMPZ010000393.1 GCA_937871645.1 uncultured Polymorphobacter sp. | reverse complement strand
CTGGCACACACCATCGCGCATCGCTGCGGCATGCGCGGCGACCGCGACGATTATGACAACCCCGCCAACGCCGACTTCCTGGCGATGTTCGAGCGCCGGCGCGGGCTGCCCGTCACGCTGTCGATCCTCTATGTTGCACTGGCGCGGCGGCTGGGCGGCGCGGCGGACATCGTCGGGTTGCCCGGGCATGTCGTGGTGCGGATCGGCGACGGCGGCGACGCGGTGGTCATCGATCCGTTTTCGAACGGCGGCATCGTCTCGCGGCTGCCCGACGCGCTGCACGCGCCGGTGCGCGAAGGCGTGCTGCTCAGCAACCGTTCGGCGCTGGTGCGACTGCTGACCAACCAGGCGTCACGCGCGCACAACGCCGGCGACCTGGCGCGGGCGCTGGTGCTGGCGCGGCGGATGAGCTTGCTGGCGCCCGATTTCACCAGCGTCTGGTGGGAGCGCGCGCAGCTGGAGGTGCGCCTTGGTGACCATGCCGCAGCACGCGAATCGCTGGTGGCGATGCGCGAGACGACGCGCGACCCCAACATCCATGCCCGCATCGATATGACGCTGGCGGGATTGTCGAGATGAAGGCTGACGGCACGGACTTGCTGGTGTAGCGCTGGCGCATTGTTCGCGGAGAAGATTGCATGAGCCTGAGAGTCGCGGTCCAGATGGACCCCATCGAAACCGTCAAGATCGGCGGCGATTCGTCGTTCGCAATGATGCTCAAGGCGCAGGCGCGCGGCCATCAACTCTGGCACTATCTGGCGACCGACCTCAGCTACCGCGAAGGCCGCGTGCTCGCGCGTGCGCGCCCGCTGACGGTGCAGGCGGTAGCGGGCGACCACTACCGCTTCACCGGTGACGCCGTGACGCTCGACCTTGGCGCCGATACCGATGTCGTGCTGATGCGCCAGGACCCGCCGTTCGACATGGCCTATATCACCGCGACGCACCTGCTCGAACTCGTGCAGGGCGAGACTTTGGTGGTCAACGACCCGGCGTCGGTACGCAACGCGCCCGAAAAGCTGTTCGTGCTGGGTTTCGACGACCTGATGCCGCCGACGCTGATTACCCGCACGCTCGACGAAGCGATGGCGTTCCGCGCCACTCACGGCGAAATTGTCGTCAAGCCGCTCTACGGCAATGCGGGCAGCGCGGTGTTCCACATCAGCAAGACCGACGCCAACCTGCCAGCCCTGGTCGAACTGTTCGGCGAAGTCTGGCGTGAGCCGTTCATGGTGCAGAAGTTCCTGCCCGACGTGTCGATGGGCGACAAGCGCATCGTGCTGATCGACGGCGTCGCCACCGGTGCCATCAACCGTCTGCCCAAGACTGGCGAGATTCGCTCGAACCTTGCCGCCGGCGGCTCCGCTCACGCCACCGAGCTGACGCCGCGCGAACGCCAAATCTGCGACCGCCTCGGGCCCGAACTCAGCGCCCGCGGCCTGGTGTTTGTCGGCATCGATGTCATCGGCGGCTACCTGACCGAAATCAACGTCACCTCGCCGACCGGCATCGTCGCCATCGACCGCTTCAACGGCACCGACACCCCGGCGCTGATCTGGGACGCCATCGAGGCACGGCTGGCGCGTTTGGGGAAATAGCCATCAACTAGCGATAATCTGGGGAGATTTGTCATGGGTTACAGCCACAAAGCCGAACGCAAGCGGGTCGGCGCCGACGAGGTCGAGCTGCTCGACAAGTCGCACCACCCCGCCCTCGGTAAGCTCAGCGACGCCGAACTGTCCGAACTGCGCAAGCTGGTGCGCGACCGCCGCGACCGCGCGCAGACCATGGCCAACCAGCAGCGCCGCGAAGCCCGCCGCAAGGCCGAGCCGCGCGGCGCCCAGGCCGCCTATGACAATACCGGCACGCTGCGCAAAGCCGATGTGCTGGCAGGCGCCATCCGCCGCATCAACGCCGAAGTCGTGCGCCGTGCCGAAAAGGCTGCGCGCGGGGCCTAGTGGAAAGGGCCTCCGGCGGGCAGGGCTGAGCCCTGCACCCGGTTATTCTCTGCTCCCCTCCCGGCACGGGAGGGGTTGGGGGTGGGTTCGCACCCACGACGAATCTCCGGCCAGCGGATATCCCGCCCCGGTCCAACGTCCTAGCAATGACCCCCACCGCCACGGTGGAGATGAAATCCTCTTCCCGGCAACGGCACCCCTGATAGTCTGCCGGGTTACCGGGAAGAGGCAGGCTTTGTCACGCTGATCGGAATAGCCGGTTGCGGAGGGCGAGCGGTTTCTTAGGCCGCTAGCGCTGATTCAGCACTGGGGTTGAGCGCAAGCTTTAGCGCAGCGGTTGAAAGTGTCCTCCTGGATCACTTGGAGCTGAAGTTCCCGATCTAACAGAGCGCGGGGCTAAAAAGCGCGGCGGTGAGACGTCACGCCCGGGTACGCAAGTAGCGATCGTGAGCCCGGACAGGTTGGGCGGGGCATATCAGCACCCCGCCGCCTCGATTGAGGCATTAACCGATTCGGTTCGTTATGTCAAATGAAATCGCGGGAACGGCGATTCCTAGAAGACCCGGCCGATGATCAGGTAGATGGCATTGTTGTTGCCGCCGGCATGGCCATAAGCGAAGTACGCCGGGCCGATCGGCGTATCGATCGCCACGAAGCCGCTGAATGCGGTGTGCAGCGACCCGATCGAGAAATCGTCGAGCGTGTTGTAGATGTTGCCGAATTCGAGCGACCCGCCGACATAGATCGGCAGGTTGATGATCGGCGCGTCATAGCCCAGCCGGTGGAATACCACCGCGCGACCCAGCACCTGGTTCTGGCCGACCAGCGAATTGACCGGATAGCCTGACAGGTTGAACAGTCCGCCGAGCTTGAACGGCCCGAGGAAGTCATAGTTGAGGTTGTCGGTGGCGCCGAAGCGGGCGCCCAGCACAACCGTTGTGCGGCCGAATGTAAACGGCTTGTTGCCGTAGAATTCGTACGACTGGCCGGTGATGTCGCCGCCGAGCGCGCTGACATAATCGGTGAAGTCGAGGTTGAGCTGCGTGCCGTGTTTCGGGAAAATCAGCGAATCGAGCGTATCGACTTCGAAACCGAGCGTCAGCCGCACATCCTCGTTCCAGCCCGATGGCAGGCCGGTGGGCACGCTGCCCTTGAGTTGCTGGATGCCGCCAAGTTGCGCGCCGACGCGGATTTGCCCCCAATTGCTGAAGATATAGCCGGCGTTGAGGATCGCACCCATCTGCTTGTAGCGCAGCACGCCGAGCGAGCCACTGCCATCGGCGTTATAGAGCTGCGAGTTGAACCGATAGGCATAGGCCGCCGGCTCGACGAACCACTGGCCGAACTGCTTGTAGAGTTCGACTCTGGCCGAGACGTTGGTGCCGATGTTGGCATAGCCGCGCCATTCGGCGCCGGTGCCCATGAAATCGCGGTCGGTGTAGGCTGCGGCGATCTGGAACGTCGAGCTCTTGCCGAGGCTCGAACCCATCAGGAAGCCGAACTGGAAGAAGCGGTCCTGCGTCGGGTCGCCCTTGGCGCGGACAATCAGGTCGCGGTCGGTACCCGGCCCGCCGCCGAGCGTGTAATAGACGCGTTCGAAGCTGGCGAGCTTGTAGATGTCCTCGACATCCTGCTTCATGATTTGCGCCTCGATCACCTCGCCGGGCTTGGTGGTGATCATCGTCTCGATCTGTTTGGTCGGCACCACCGACGTGTTATCGACCGTCACCGTGCGTGCGGTGATCGGGGCGTTCTGGACACGGCGCGCCTTGGCCGCCTGATACGCCGCCCATTCGGCCTCGCTTACCGACAAGGGCGCCAGCTTGTCCCGCACCGCCTGCGTTGCCACTAGGCCGCGGGCAATGCCCTCGTCGACCTTGTCGAACGACGTTGTCGACAGCCCGTCGATGTCGGGGGTGATCAGCACGTCCTGGCCCTTGAGCGAGGCGAGCTGGCGCGCCACGGCTTCGTTGCCGAGCAGCAGCTGCATCTGCGCGAAGACGTTGATGGCGTTGGTAATCTGGTCCTGGCGCATCGGCGGCGACCCGACATTGACGACGATGACGACATCGACACCCATGGCGCGCGCCACATCGACGGGCACATTGTCCGAAATGCCGCCGTCGACCAGCAACAGACCGTCGCGTTCGACAGGCGGGAAGCCCGCCGGCACCGCCATGCTGGCGAACACCGCACTCGAAATGTCGCCGCTGCCGAGCACCACCGCATGGCCATTGACGATGTTGGTGGCGACGGCGCGGAACGGAATCGCCATATAGTCGAAATTGTCGAGGGCGCGGTTGGGCAGCAGTAGCGACTGCAGCGTCGCATAGAGCTTCTGGCCACCGAGCACGCCCTTGGGCAGGATCGGCTTGCCGTCCTTGAAGCCGAGCCGGTACGGCAGCAGGATGTTGCGCTCGTCGTTCTTGCGGCGCAGCGACAGTTCCTCGCGCGGAATCGAATCGTCGAACAGCGTCACCCAATTGATGTCGTGCGCGACGGTGACGAGGTCACCGGCATTGCGGCCGCCGGCATAAAGGCTGCCGACCACCGCACCCATGCTGGTGCCCGCCACGACATCAACCGGGATGCGCAGGCGTTCGAGTTCGGAGATGACGCCGATGTGCGCGAAACCCTTGGCGCCGCCGCCGCCGAGTACCAGGCCGATTCGCGGCCGGCCGGGGCGGGCGAGGATGTTCGCGGGCACCGATTGGGTCGCTACGGTCGGGGAGACGACCGCCGTCGTGACCGGTGCCGCATCTGCCAGCGCCGGCACCGCCTGCAATGCGACGGTCACGCCGAGAATCGTCACGATCCGGCCCAAAGCCCCAAACGCAGCGGCAAATGCCCGTTGCCCGATCATCGACGCGGTTCCCCCAATTTGCTAACGCCTGAGCCCGAACCCTGCATTTTGCGTGCAGAAATACGAATGTGCCGACCATAGCGCCGGACAGCACGAAGGCAAACTTTGTGTTTGCAGGGCGATTTGAGGCCAACCGCGCGTGGTGCATCGGCGACACGGTCGACGCCCCGCCGCCAAGACAAGTTGACAAGTGCGCGCCCTTGGCCTAGCAACCCGCCTCTCGCACGCTCCCCGAAAGGGTGGCGCGCTAACACTGAATTCCAATTCAAGGTTGAAGTACGATGTTCGCAGTGGTGCGCACGGGTGGCAAGCAGTATCGCGTTGCTACCGATGACAAGATTATCGTGGAACGCCTCGACGGCGAAGCCGGCCAGACCATCGCGCTCGACGTGCTGATGCTCAGCGACGGCGGCGAGATCAAGGACGCCAAGGGCGCTTCGGTCACTGCGGAAATCGTCGCGCAGACCAAGGGCGACAAGGTCATCATCTTCAAGAAGAAGCGCCGCCACAACTACCGCCGCAAGAACGGTCACCGCCAGCAGCTGACGGTGCTCAAGATCGTCAGCGTCGGTTGAGCGAGAGGATTTAGAAATGGCACATAAGAAAGCAGGCGGCTCCTCGCGCAACGGTCGCGATTCGGCAGGCCGCCGTCTCGGCGTCAAGCTGTTCGGCGGTCAGAACGCCAAGGGCGGCGCGATCATCATCCGCCAGCGCGGCACCAAGGTCTATCCGGGCCGCAATGTCGGTATCGGCAAGGATCACACGCTGTTCGCGCTCAACGAAGGCGTCGTCGTGTTCCACGACGGCAAGCTCGGCCGCAAGTACGTCAGCGTCGACGTCCGGGCTGCTGCGGCTGAATAGGGCCCGGCTACCAACGAATTCCAAGGGGCGGGTCCGGCAACGGGCCCGCCCCTTTCGTTTGGGGCTTATGCGGCCGTTATGCCGCTCGAACACAGCACCCACCTCGCTCATCCCGAGCGAAGTCGAGGGACGCGCTGACGGGTGGGCGTGTCCCTCGAC
>CALMPZ010000392.1 GCA_937871645.1 uncultured Polymorphobacter sp. | reverse complement strand
CGTAGCCTTGGCGCTGCAGCTGGGCTGTGGTGCCGCAGTACAGGCGGCCGAGCGCAACTTTGCCGTCGACCGTTTCGACAGCATCCGGCTGACCGACATCGAGGCAGTCGAAATCGTCACCGGCGGCAGTGCCGGCGTCGCCGCGACAGGCGACCGAGCCGAACTCGACCGGCTGGTGGTCACTGAAAGCGGCGGCATCCTCGATGTCACGCCGCGGCTGCGTGACGGCCTGAGCGCTGGCGTGGCGCGCGTCAGGCTGCGTATCAGTGTGCCGATGATCAACCACCTCGCGTTGCGCGGTGCCGGGACGGTCAGCGTCAACCGCATCGCCACGCCGGGCTTTACCGCGACGGTGGCCGGGCCGGGGCGCATCGATGTCGGCCAGGTCGAGGTGCAAACCGCCAATTTCAACACCGCCGGCTCGGGCTCGATCAGCGCCGCCGGCCGGTGCCGCGACGCCAAGGCGAAATCGACCGGATCGGGTGATATCGACATTGCGCGGCTGCGCTGCATGACGCTCGTGGCTGAAACCGCCGGCTCGGGCGACATCCGTGCCTTTGCCACAACCAGCGCCAAGGTGACGATTACCGGCGCCGGCAATGTCGGCGTCAGCGGCGGCGCGCGCTGCACGGTGTCGGCAATCGGCAGCGGAAAAGCGACCTGCGGCTGAACTTTCATACTGGACAGACGCTGCAACGAGTGTATTATTCGAACAATACACGGATTCAGCCAATATCTTGTTGAAGGAAGTCGCCATGTCCAACGCTTCGAAAATCGCTCTGGTCGCCGCATTGCTGCTCGGCAGCGCCGCGCACGCCGATCAGCGCAGCTTCCCGGTCGGCAGCTTCGACCGGCTGGCGAGCAGCGGCTCGGCCGACATCACCGTCACCACCGGCAAGACCCCGAGCGTCAGCGTCGAGGCGTCGAAGGACACGCTCGACCGCATGGACATTCGCGTCGATGGCAGCACACTGCGCATCGGCATGAAGAAAAACACCTGGGGCAACTGGAACAGCGGCAAGATCAAGGTCGCGGTCACCGTGCCGATGCTGCGCAGCGTCGATCTGTCCGGGTCGGGGTCGGTTGTCGTCAACCAGATCAAGGTACCCGAATTCACCGCGGGCATTTCGGGGTCAGGCGAAGCGCGCTTCCCGTCGGTTGACGCGGGCACCGTCCGGCTGTCGATTTCGGGGTCGGGCGATGTCGATGCCGCCGGCCGCTGCGGCGCGGCGCATGTCGATATCGCCGGCTCGGGCGATGTCGACATCGGCAAGCTGCAATGCACCAGCCTGAGCGCCTCGATTGCCGGCTCGGGCGATATCGACGCCTATGCGACGACGACCGCCAATATCTCGATTGCCGGTTCGGGCGATGCGCGCGTCGCGGGCGGCGCCAAGTGCAAGATCAGCAAGGCCGGCAGCGGCACGGTGACTTGCGGCTGACGCGGCTGGAGCATGTCCGAGTCTGATGGAATCGCCGGACATGCTCCAGGTCTTTGGTTTGTCGTGTTTTCTTGAGCGTAAAGTTGAGGACACTTTACGCGAAAACACTCTAGCCGCCCGCTGACGACAGCCCGAACAGCGCCGCAAGGCCGAGGAACGAGAAGAAGCCCATGACGTCGGTCATGGTGGTGACGAACACCGTCGAGGTCACCGCCGGATCGATTTCAAAGCGTTCGAGCACCAGCGGCACGATGACCCCCGACAGGCCCGCCACCAGGCTGTTGATCGCCATCGCGGCGAACAGCACGAGGCTGAGCCCGGTATCGTGATAGACGAGCTGGCAGGCAATCCCCATCAGGATGCCGAAACCCAGCCCGTTGGCACAGGCAATCGCCAGCTCGCGGCCGATCATGCGCAGCGAGTTCGACGAGGTCAGCTGGTTGGTGGCGAGCGCGCGTACCGTAACGGTCATCGTCTGAGTCGCGGCATTGCCGCCCATCCCCGCCACAATCGGCATCAGCACCGCCAGCGTCACCAGCTTGGCGATGGTTTCTTCGAACGCCGCGACGACGCTCGACGCGAGGATGGCGGTGCCGAGGTTGATCAGCAGCCACCACATCCGCACCGGAATCGTCTTGCGCAGCGGCTCGTTGATGTCGCCGTCGCCGGCGCCGGCCAGCCGCAGCACGTCCTGGCTGGCCTCGTCCTGAATGATGTGGACGATGTCATCGACGGTGATGACGCCGACCAGCCGACCGACCGGGTCGATGACCGCGGCCGAAATCAGCGCGTATTTCTGGAAGCGGAATGCGACTTCCTCCTGATCGAGGTCGACCGGAATCAGCGACTGTTCGCGCTGCATGACATCGGCGACGGCAACCTGGCGCGGTGTCGTCAGCACCCATGACAGCCGCATCGTGCCGATCGGCTTGTGGCCGGGATCGACGACGAAGATTTCCCAGAAATCACTGGCCAGATCGGGCGCCAGCCCGAGAAAGTCGATGACCTGGCCGATTGTCCAATGCTCGGGCACCGCGACGAGCTCGCGCTGCATCAGCCGGCCGGCCGATTCCTCGGGATAGCTCAGCGCTTCCTCGATGGCGGCGCGGTCATCGGGGTCGAGCGCGCGCAGCACCTCGCGTTGCTCGTCGGGGTCGAGCTCGGCGGCGCGAGGTACAGCGAAATCGGTAAAAAGATAGCTGACGACATACG
>CALMPZ010000391.1 GCA_937871645.1 uncultured Polymorphobacter sp. | reverse complement strand
CGACCGCACCTTCATCGAATGGGACAAGGACGATATCGATGCGCTGGGGCTGATGAAGGTCGATGTGCTGGCGCTCGGCATGCTGACCGCAATCCGCAAGTGCTTCGACCTGATGCGCCGGCACGGGATGGGCGACCATGACCTCGCCAGCGTCCCGCCCGATGACGCGGCGACATTTGCGATGCTGCAGCGCGCCGACAGCATCGGTACGTTCCAGGTCGAAAGCCGTGCGCAGATCGCCATGCTGCCGCGCATGAAGCCCGCCTGCCTGTACGACCTCGTCATCCAGGTGGCGATCGTCCGGCCGGGACCGATCCAGGGCGGCATGGTGCATCCCTATCTGCGCCGCCGCAACGGCGAGGAGGCGGTGGAGTATCCCGGCCCGCCCGACAGCCCCGATGAACTGCGCGATGTGCTCGAGAAAACGCTCGGCGTGCCGCTCTTCCAGGAACAGGCGATGAAGCTCGCCATTGTCGCGGCGCATTTCACCCCGGCGCAGGCCGATGGTTTGCGCCGCGCCATGGCGACGTTCCGCCACATGGGCACGATGCATCACTATCAGGAAAAGCTCGTCGAAGGCATGGTGACGCGCGGCTATACCCGCGACTTTGCCGAACGCTGCTTCGAACAGATCAAGGGCTTCGGCGAATATGGCTTCCCCGAAAGCCACGCGCAGGCGTTCGGCTGGCTGGCCTATGTTTCGTCATGGCTGAAATGCCATTTTCCGGCGGCCTTCACCTGCGCGCTGCTCAACAGCCAGCCGATGGGATTTTACGCGCCGGCGCAACTGGTCGCGGATTGCCGCGCACACGGCGTCGACGTGCAGCCCATCGATATCGGCTCCAGCGATTGGGATACGATACTGGAGGGCGAACGGCGGCTGCGCCTCGGGCTGCGCCAGATCGGCAGCTTCCGGCGCGATTGGGCGCAGGCGATCCTCACCGCACGCACCGACGGGGCGTTTGTCGATATCGAAAACCTCGCGCGCCGCGCGCAGTTGCCGCCGCGCGCGCTCGAACTGTTGAGTGACGCCGATGCACTGCGCTCGCTGGGCACAGGCCGGCGCGCGGCGGGCTGGGAGGCGCGTCGCATCCCGCCACCGCGCAGCCACCCTGCACAGCTGTCGCTGTTCGATGCGATGGCGGCGCCCGAACTGGGCGCCGAACCCGATGCCGAACTGCCGCCGATGCATCTCGCTGCCGAAGTTGTCGCCGATTACCAGACGCACCGGCTGTCGCTGCGCGGCCACCCGCTGCAATTCCTGCGCGCCGAACTGGCGGCCGGCGGCGTGCTGAGCTGCGCCGCGGTCAACAGCGCCAAGGACGGCGCGCGCGTGTCATGCGCCGGCGCGGTGCTGGTGCGCCAGCGCCCCGGCAAGGGCAATGCAGTGTTCATCACCATCGAGGACGAGACCGGCATCGTCAACGCGCTGCTGTGGGCGAGCGAACTCGAAAAGCAGCGCGCCGCGGTCATGGGCGCGCGGTTGATGGTCATCGACGGCGAGGTCCAGCGCAGCAAGGAGGGCGTGGTGCATTTGATGGCCAAGCGCGTCACCGACCGCTCGGCGCTGCTCGCCGGTCTCGATGCGCGCGCCGCCGATCCCGCCGCACAAGCACCTGCGCCCGAACCCATGCGCCGGCGGCACCCGCGCGACGTTCGCATCCTGCCGCGGTCGCGCGATTTCCACTGACGCGCCGGCCAGGCCATGCCGACACATAACTCGCGGCCGGAGTCACGAATGATTAAGATTAATTGTTGTAAGTAAATTGCCTTGAGCGTTGAAACGCAGCCCGGATAAACCCAAGCATCGGCATAATGCATTGAATTATCACGATATCCCGCATTCGGATGCCGCCGGCACGGCGCCGGCTGACTATGGCGGTGACCCGGTGCCGCAGAATTCCCGGGATGACAATGTGTCAACAATTCCCGCGAGTGCCCCCGCTGAGAGCGCAATCGACATTTCATTGATGCTGTTTGTCGCTGCGCTGTGCCTGGCGGCGATGGCCTATGGCTTTGCCGCGGCCACCTACAAATTGTTCCCCTATCAACTATTCACCAATGCCAAGGACGCCTATCACGCGCTGCGCGAGATCGAGCCCGATGACCTGCCCCCCAACGTCAACGCGCTCGACAAGAACGCACCGCCGCGGCCGGTCATCCGCACGCTCAGCCCGGCTGCCGGCGCCGAAAAGCTGCTGGTTTCGGGCGGACCGTATGAATTCATGCAGCGCTGCCCGACCTTCGGCTGCATGGCCTGGGTGATCGACCGGCAGGGCAATGTCCTGCACAGCTGGGAAGTCGATACCGACAAGCTATTCGCGCAGATCCCCAATCTGGCAGGCAAGACCAAGCCCGAAAACTTCTACCCGTCGGGCATCGCGCTGACCCCCGATGGCGGGCTGGTGATGGCGATCCAGGGGCGCAATACCTACCCGTTCCAGATCGGCCTGGTGCGTATCGACCGCAACGGCAACGTCGTCTGGAAGCACTGGAACAACAGCCATCACTGGATTGCCGTCGCGGCAGACGGCACCGTCTATGCGCCCTACCGTGAAGCCATCGACGGCAAGACGCACTTTGGTGGCACCGCGGTCGAAACGCGCTGCAAGGCCAATCTCGGCGCCGAAGGCATCGGCGTCTACGCCCCCGACGGCAAGCTGTTGCGGCGAATCTCGCTGCTCGATGCCGTCGACAAATCGGACTTTTCCGGCCTGCTCTATGGCTTGCGCAGTGGCTGCGACCCGCTGCACCTCAACTCGATCGATATCGTGACGCCGGCGATCGCCGCCAAAATCTCCGGCATCACGGCCGGCGACCTGCTGATCTCGCTGCGTGAACTCAACACCGTCGCCATCATCGACGGCACCGACGGCCATTTCAAGAAAGTCATCACCGGCCGCAGTGCCGCGCAGCACAGCCCGCGCTTCCTGCCCGACGGCACGGCACTGGTGCTCGACAACCAGGGCGGCCGCATGGCGCAGGGCGGCAGCCGCGTGCTGCGGATGGACTTCAACACCGGCACCAGCACGACGGTGTTCCCGCAGCCGGGCGAAACCGCCGAGCTGCCGTTCTTCACCAAGACCGCCGGCCATATCGAAGTCAGCCCCGACGGTGCCCGCGCGATGGTCGTCGGCAAGGACCCCGGTCGCGCCTTCGAAATCGATGTCGCAAGCGGCAAGGCATTGTGGTCGTACCGCAACAGCTTCGACCTCGCGCCCTACTTCGCCGCCAAGGGCATCGAGACCCCGGTCACGCGCGCGCAGATGAAAATGTGGGGCGTCTATTATGTCACCGACACGCAATTCAAGGACGCCGGGCTCGGCTCTACTGCAAAGCCCTAGCCCAGCGTGCGGCTTGTGCGAAGCCGCCGGCACTCCTAGGCTTGCGGGCAAAATCTGACGCAACAGCAGCCGGGGAGGCCAAATTGTCCAACGAAATCATCGAAACCTTTGAAGACGGCATTGCCACGCTGACCATGAACCGGCCAGAAGCGCGCAACGCGCTGACGTCGGGCATGCTCGCAACGCTGTCCGAAGCCGCGCAGCGCCTCGCGCTCGATCCCAAGGTGCGGCTGGTGGTCATCACCGGCGCCGGCGGGGCGTTCTGCGCCGGCGGCGACGTCAAAGGCTTCGTCGCACGCAACGCCGACGCCGGCGAACCCGCCGAAGCACCAAGCTTCGACGCGCGCGTCAACGGTCTGCGCCACGGCATGGATTTGGCGCGTATCCTCCACGACATGCCCAAGCCGACGCTCGCCGTGATCCCCGGCCCCGCCGCCGGTGCCGGCCTGTCGATCGCACTCGCCTGCGACATGCGCATCGCCTCGGACAGCGCCAAGCTGACCACGGCATTCTCCAAAATCGGCGCGTCGGGCGACTATGGCGGCAGCTATTTCCTGACCCACCTCGTCGGCCCGGCGAAAGCGCGCGAGCTCTACTTCACCGCCGATGTCATCACCGGCGCCCAGGCCGCCGCACTCGGCATCGTCAACTATGCCGTGCCCGCCGACACACTGGCGCATGAGGCCGGACAGTTGGCCCGCAAGCTCGCCGCGCTGCCCACCGTCGCCATCGGCTACATGAAGCGCAACCTCGGCATGGCCGAACACGGCACGCTGACCGAAGTGCTCGACATCGAGGCAATCCACACGGTCCGCACCATGGCGACCGACGATCACAAGGCGGCATCGCTGGCCTTCGTCGAAAAGCGTCCGCCGGTGTTCAAGG
>CALMPZ010000390.1 GCA_937871645.1 uncultured Polymorphobacter sp. | reverse complement strand
CCTTATATCTGCGGCGGTCGCCTCGGCATCGTGACCGGCCTCGATCTCTCGGCCTATGATGCCATCGGTTTCAACACCAGCGTGGATCTCGATACCTACGCCATGTCGACCGCCGACATCGCCTATGCCTCGACACATGTTCCCGAACCGGCGGCCTGGGCCATGATGATCGGCGGCTTCGGTATGATCGGTGGTGCGCTCCGACGCCGTCGCACGGGTTTCGCCACGGCGTAAAACCCGGGGCAATTGCCACAGTCAGGCGGGCCGGAATCCTTCGGGGTTCCGGCCCGTTTTCTGTTGTGGCCAGCGCTTGTCGCGCCGCAACGGCACCGAGCGCCTGCGTCACGAACGTTAACATATCTCAATTATTAGGCTTGCAATCCTAACGTGTTTAGCTTTTAATTAATTTAACGTTAATCACGATATCCGCGTGCGTTTCACCGTCCACCGCCATTTCCACGTGCCAGAATTCGAGGGAGGCCACCATGATCACCAAAGCCTTTGCAGCCACAATCGCCGGCGCCGCCGTCCTTGCACTGACGCCGATGCCGTTAGCGGCCAAGTCCGTCGGCATGAAATCGGGCAGCTACAATGGCTTGAGCTGGCAGGCGCAAAGCATGATCATCGGCCAGACGCCGACATCGGACATCCTGCCGCCAACAAATTCGATCGGCGGCGGCGACTCGCTGTATTTCCCGTCGGCGAACAAGAGCGGCACCGTCGCGCTGATCATGGATTATGGTGGCGGCAATCTTTTCATCTGTTCGGGTAGCCTGCTTAACGACCGCCGGTCGATCGCGACTGCCGGCCACTGCGTCAGCGACGGCGCCGGCACCGCGAACCCGCTGACCACCACCGCCTATTTCTATGACGGCGACCCGAATGTCCGCACCCCGTTCGGCCCGGGCGTCGCGATTGATGTCAGCCGCTACTATGTCAATCCGCTGTATACCGGTGAAGTCATCGACCAGAACGACATCGCCGTCCTGCGGCTGTCGAGCCTGGCACCAGTGACGGCGCAAAGCTACGGCCTGTATCTTGGGGGCCTGACGGGCGTTGACTTCAACGTCGCCGGCTACGGCACGCGCTCGACGGTCGGCGGCGCCGAGGGCAACACGCCGCCGGCGGGCGCGCGCACCGGCTGGCTGCGCGAAGGCGACAACATGTATGACTATGCATGGGGCGATGCGGCGTTCGGCGGCTTCTTCAACGGCTTTTTCGGGTCGGCCGATGTCACGTACAGCTATGTTTCCGACTTCGACAACGGCCTCGCGGCACAGGACCAGGCCTGCAACATCGGCTCGGCAGTCGCCGGATTTTCCTTCGGCTGCGACCTCGGTCGCGGTGCCCGCGAAGTCGGCATCGCCGGCGGCGATTCGGGTGGCCCGGGCTTCGTCAACGGCAAGCTGGCGTCGATCAACTCCTATGGCCTGACCTTCGGACCCGCATGGGGTGACTATGGTGGCGGCCTGAATTCGGGCTGGGGCGAATTCAGCGGCTATGTGCCGGTCTATATCCACGAGGATTGGATCAAGGGCGTCGTTCCCGAACCTGCAAGCTGGGCGATGATGATTTCCGGCTTCGGCATGGTCGGTGGTGCGCAGCGCCTGGCCGCGCGCCGTCGCCGCAGCGGCTTCGTCCCGGCGCAATTTCTTCGCCACTTTTCGAACCCCGTCGGACCGGAACCTTCGCGGGTTCCGGCCCGCGCTGCGTTCGATAAACAAGCTCGCAATGTCCCGGGAAATTGACAGTCGGCTTGCAACGAATCAGTCGAATTGCGAGTCGCAATCGCCCGATTGGTCATTGAGCGTCGCCGACATGCCTAATATTCCGGATTCGCAACAGAAAATTACTGACACGGACTGGAAACTTTCTTCACCTGTTTTCAGTGGCTTGAAAAGCACCCATCTTGGAAACTGTAATATTTTCTGACACCTTGATTGCGTTGGGTTCGCAATATGCGACGAACTGATTAAAGCTTGATGCAACATGAACATTTCTGTTGCCAAGTGACGCAAAACATCATTCCTTGCGTCCAGGCCGCATTCGTGCGGGCTAAACAATCAAGGGGAACAATCGTGAAAACCAAATTTCTGCTCGCGGCAGCGCTAGGCGCGTTGCTGGTATCGACCGGTGCGAACGCCCGGATGATCAAGATTCCGTATTCCGCCAAGGGCCTCTCCGGCCCGACGCTCCAGGGCGCATGGGATCTTTCGGCCGGTACCGATACCGGCAA
>CALMPZ010000389.1 GCA_937871645.1 uncultured Polymorphobacter sp. | reverse complement strand
GCGACGAAGATCGCGAGCCCTGTGAAGCCTGCGAAGGTCTTGGCGCGCGCTTCGTCGGCGTCATACTGCTGCGCGACGATGTCATCGGCGAACTGCGCTTCGAACGGCACCTGTGCGGCGTAGGATTTCCACACCGCCTCGACCTTGTCGCGCACCGCGCCGGCGCGGGCTGCGTCGACGCGCACCACCATGTCGGACATGTAGCTGCGGTCATAGACGAACATGATCGGCTCGACCGGCTCGCGGAACGAGCGCAACTGCATGTCGGGGACGACGCCGACGATGGTGGTTGGCACCAGGCCGAACTGCTCCTCGACCATGCCGGTGCGGATGGTCTTGCCCACGGCGTCCGCAGGGTTGGCAAAGCCGAGCTGCTTGGCGCCGCTGGCGTTGACCATGATGTTGACGCCGCGGCCGGCGAGCGCCGCCTGGGCTGCCAAATCGCCTTCGGGGAACTGCGCGTCATCGCGTGGATTGGCGCGGTCGAAATCGCGGCCGGCGAGCGGCTTCAGCCCCATCGCCTTGAAGAAGCCGGTATCGACATTGTAGCTGCTCATCAGCACCGGCTGCGGGTTGCCGTCGATCCGCACCAGCGTGTTGATGCGGCTGTCGGTGGCGACGCCAATGGTGGTGCGGCCGACGCCGTGGACGCCGTCGATGCGCGCGATGGCTTCGATCATGTTGTCGGCGACCGGCTGGATCTGCTTGCGGCCGATGCCGGTGACTTGCAGCAGGCCGTCGCGGCTGTAACCGGCGTCGGCCGAGCGCGCATAGAAGGTCTGCGCGGTGACGACGGCGGTGCAGATGGTCAGCGCGATCGACACGGCGAACTGCAGCACCACCAGTGCGCTGCGCAGGCCGCCTGCACCAAACAGCCGGGTGACGCCGCTGCTGGTGGTATCACCGCCCGAGCGGTTCGACTTGAGCACCGGCGCGGGGTCAAAGCCCGACAGCACCAGCGCCGGATAGGCGCCCGCCGCCAGCCCGACGAGCACGGTCAGCCCGAGCACCGGCAGCAGCACGCCGCCGTCGCCGAAATAGCGCAGGTTGAGATCGGCACCGAGGAAGTCCGACAGCCGCGGCAGCACCAGTTCGACGATGGCGAGTGCGACCACCATCGCGAGGCCCGCGACGAGCAGCGATTCGCCAAGGAACTGGATGATGAGCTGGCGGCGGCTGGCGCCCATGACCTTGCGCAGCGCGACTTCGCGGGCGCGGTGGCCGGCACGCGCCGTCGACAGGTTGGTGAAGTTGATGCACGCCATCGTCAGGATGAGCAGCGCGATGAGCGCGAAGGTGGTGATGCTTTTGGCGTCATTGGTCGGCGTCATCGTCGAATCCGTCGCCGGGCCGAGGTGGATCGCGGCGACCGGCGTCAGTTTCCAGTCGGTGGTGTCGCCGTCACTGACCATCGTGCCGCCGACGTCGTCGGGCGCGATGTTGCGCTTTTCCCAGGCGGCGAGGCGCGGTTCGATGTCGGCGAATGACTTGCCGGGCTTGAGCTGGACATAGTTGTAGCCGCTGTTCCAGCCATAGGCTTTGTAGAATTCGGGCTGCCAGCCCATCAGCTCGGGGTTGAACGGCACCAGATACGCCATTCTGATGTGCGAATTGCGCGGGATATCCTTCAGGATGCCGGTGACACGGTAGTCGACGGTCTTGCCGTTGCGGACCATCGACAGCGTCTTGCCCATCGGATCGGCGCTGCCGAAGCGCTTGGCGGCTTCGGATTCGGTGAGCAGCAGCGCGTTCATGTCGCGGAACGCGGTGCGGCGGTCGCCACGCGCCAGCGGCAGCTGGACGATATCGAGGAAGTTGCGTTCGGCCATCAGCACTTCGGCAGTGGTGGCGACGCCGTCCTGCAGGATCACCGGCTTGCCGAGGCTGACATAGGCAACCTGCGCAATTTCGGGGAAATCCTTGGCGAGCGAGCGGCCGACGACATAGGCCGACATCTGCTGCGCGCTGTTGCGGCCGTTTTCGGGATCATTGTGGAAGGTCTGCACCTGATAGGCGGTCTCATGCCCCGGCAGCCACTGGTCGTAAGTCGTTTCGTAGCGCACGAACAACAGCAGCAGCAGGCATGCCGCCATGCCGATGGCGAGGCCGAGGATGTTGATCAGCGCGAACGCCCGGTTGTTGGCGAGCGCCCTGAACGCGACAGTCATGTAATTTTTCAGCATTTTTTGGTTCCTTCGCTTCGCTGCGGAAGCACGGTGCCGGCCCGCTCCCCCGCCCAACCACCCACGAGG
>CALMPZ010000388.1 GCA_937871645.1 uncultured Polymorphobacter sp. | reverse complement strand
CCCTACCGCTGCGCTGCTGGTCGTGCTTGCCGCACCGGCGCTGGCCGACCCGTTCGCGCAGATCAGCGACCGCCGCTTCCGGCAGGATATCGTGACGATGAAGGCGGCGGGGTTGATCATCGGGCCGATCGACAGCTGGCCGATGGCGTGGGCGCAGATCGACAAGGGGCTCGACAATGCCGCCGATGGCCGTGTGCTGGCGCCTGATGTGGCGGCCGCGGTGGCGCGTGTCGGGGCGCTGAGCGATCTGGCGCACAAAAGCATCGTCGTCGAGCTGCGCGCCAATGCCACCAACGAGGCGGCGCTGGCGCGCGATTTCAACGGCACGGCGCGCGAACAGTTCGACGGTTCGGCGAAGGTCGACCTGACCGCGGGCAATTTCAGCGCCAACATCGGCATGCGCTATGCGCCCGACCAGCGCGGCAACGACTATGACTTTTCGCCGTCGCAGGTCGCGGCGGTGTGGGGCAACTGGGTCTGGTATGCCGGCTACACCAACCTGTGGACCGGCCCCGGCGAGGACGGCGCGTTGCTCTATTCGAACAGCGCGCGCCCGATGCCGAAGATCGGCTTCAAGCGGCTGGTGCCCTATACGATCGACTTTCCGGTGCTCAAATGGCTCGGGCCGCTCAGTTTCGAAATGTTCCTGGCGCTGCAGAACGAGCCGCGCGACTATCCCGACGCCTGGGTGATCGGCACGCGCGTCAGCTTCGAACCGTTCGTCGGGCTGACCTTCGGCTTCAACCGCATGCAGCAGCTGTGCGGGCAGGGCCGGCCGTGCGATTTCAGCACCATTCTCGACTCGTTCATCGGTGCCGGCAGCGCCGACAACGCCGCGTCGACCGAGGAGGCCTTTTTCGCGCAGCCGGGCAACCAGATCGCCGGCTTCGACATCAGCTACACGCACCGCTTCGGGCAGGTGACGGCCAAAATCTACGCCGAGGCCGAGGCCGAGGACGCTGACAACATCGTCCTCGAACAATATGCGCGGATGGTCGGCGCGGTGTTCAGCGGGCCGATCGGCACCAAGGGTGCATCATGGCAGGCCGGCATCGAATACGCCGACACGGTGGCGTCACAGCTGTTTGCCGGCACCTTCCTCGGCAGCGCGCTGGGCGACAAGACGTTCCCGACGTCGATGTACAACAACCAGCTCTATTATTCGGGGTTCACCTACAACGTGAAACCGATCGGCTACTGGACCGACGGAGACAGTAACAATCTGGCGCTTTCGGCGGCGGTGACCGACACCTCGAACCGGCGCTGGTATGGCTCGGTGCGCTTCACCGACATCAATATCTATAACCTCGGTGATCCGGCGCAGCCGATCATCTACCCCGATCCGCCAAGCCGCGAAGGCTCGATCAGCTACCGCGTCTCGGCCAATGCCGAAAGCATCAACATCGTCACCGGCGGCGTGCTGTGGCCGACGCAGTTCGGCGATATCACGCTCGAAGCCCGCTACCAGAGCGATTCGCCCAACACGCCGGGCTATGTCGACAAGCAGGCGCAGATCGAAATCGGGTACCTGGGCCGGTTTTAAGCGCCTCCGGCGGGCAGGGGTGACCCC
>CALMPZ010000387.1 GCA_937871645.1 uncultured Polymorphobacter sp. | reverse complement strand
GGAGGCCCTTAACTGGTCCTAAAGGCGTTACTGATCGGATACCGCCGGTCGCGGCCGAAGTTGCGGTGGCCGATCTTGACGCCGGGGGGCGCCTGGCGGCGTTTGAATTCGGCGTTGTAGAGCAGGCGCTCGATACGGCGCACGGTGTCGCCGTCGAGGCCGCGCGCGACGAGGTCATCGACCGACAGTTCATCCTCGACCAGCCCGAGCAGGATGGCATCTAGGATTTCGTAGGGCGGCAGGCTGTCCTGGTCCTTCTGGTTTTCGCGCAGTTCGGCGGTCGGCGGCTTGTCGATGACGCGTTGCGGCATGACCGGGCCGCGCGGGCCGAGGCCGAGACGCGGGAAATTATGGTTGCGCCAGTCGCTCAATTTGAAGACCGTCATTTTATAGACGTCCTTGAGCACCGAATATCCGCCGGCCATATCGCCGTAGATGGTGGCATAGCCGACCGACATCTCGCTCTTGTTGCCGGTGGTCAGCAGCATCGGGCCGAACTTGTTCGAAATGCCCATCAGCGCGAGGCCGCGGATGCGCGACTGGATGTTTTCTTCGGTGATGTCGCGGTCGCGGCCTTCGAACAGCGGGGCGAGCATCTCATCGAACGCCGTCATCGCCGGGCGGATCGGCACGGTATCGAGCCGGCACCCGAGCATGCGCGCACATTCGGCAGCGTCTTCGAGGCTGTCGTCGGCGGTGAAGCGCGACGGCAGCATCACGCACCAGACGCGGTCGGCGCCCAGCGCATCGACCGCGACCGCCGCCGACAGCGCCGAATCGATGCCGCCCGACAGCCCGAGCACGACGCCGGGGAAGCGGTTGCGGTTGACGTAGTCGCGCAGGCCGACGAGCATCGCGTGGTAGATGTCGGCGGGGTCGTCATCGAGCTTGGCGATGGTCCCCGGCGCGCAGCTCCAGCCATTCGTGGTTCGCGTCCAGTCGGTGCGGACCAGCGCCTCGTCCCAATCGGGCAATTGCCACGCCAGCTTGCGGTCGGCGCCCAGCACAAAGCTCGCGCCGTCGAACGCCAGTTCGTCCTGCCCGCCGACGCGGTTGAGGTAGATCATTGGCAGGCCGGTCTCGGTGACGCGGCTGACCGCGAGGCTGAGGCGGCGGTCATCCTTGCCGACTTCGAACGGCGAGCCGTTGGGCACCACCAGGATTTCGGCGCCGGTTTTGGTCAGGCACTCGGTGACGTCGGGGGTCCAGATATCCTCGCAGATCGGCACGCCGAGCCGGACGCCGCGGACCGCCAGCGGCCCGGGCAGCGGGCCGGCGGAGAACACGCGCTTTTCGTCGAACGTGCCGTAGTTGGGCAGGTCGTGCTTTTTGGTGATGGCAGCAATGCGCCCGCCGTCGAGCAGCGCCATGGCATTGTACAGCTTGCCGTCCTCGCGCCACGGCAGCCCGACGAGCATCGCCGGGCCGGGCGTCGCGGTCGCCTGCGCCAGCCGGTCGAGCTCCTCGGCACACGCCGCGACGGCGGCCGGCTTCAGCACCAGATCTTCGGGCGGATAGCCGATCAGCGACAGTTCAGGGGTGACGAGCAAGTCCGCATCCCCAGCGGCGGCGCGCTGCGCCAGCATCGCGTCGGCATTGGCGCGCAAATTGCCAACGCTGGCGTTCGACTGGGCAAGGGCGATCGAGAGGCGGTCGGTCATGGCACCGTCTTAGGAGCGTGGCGCGCGGCGGGCAACTGTGACCGGCAGTGCGGGCGAAAAGCTGCTACCCAATGACGCGGCGCGCCTCTAACATCCACTCGGTTTGATGCCGATTGCTGCCGACGGGCGACCAAGCAGCGATTGGCCGAACACCGCGACGCGCTCAGGGGGGCAAGCATGAAGATCCTGTATTGGTTGATGAGCGCGCTGATTGCCTTTGTGATGGGCAGCGGCACGCTGCTGCATTTCAGGAATCCGACGTATCTGCTCGGGTTCATTCCCTGGTCGTTGCCGGCGCTGCCGATCATCTACGTGACCGGCGTCGTTGAGCTGGTGATCGCGATTGCCGCGCTGGTACCCCGCACCCGCGGCGTGGCCGGACTGGCTTTTGCCGCGCTGTGCGCGGGCTATTTGCCGCTGCATATCTGGGACCTGTTTCGCGGCGATCCGGTCATCACGCCGTATGCAGCGGCGATCATCCGCGTCGTCGTGCAATTGCTGTTCATCGGGATTGGCTGGCTGGTGTGGAAGCGTTTCAAGCCCGCCACCGGCTTCATCGCCTGAATAGCCGCGGCGCCTTGGCGATGACACGGCATCCGGGCTGCGGTGGGGCCGCCGCCGCCAATTCGGTGCAAATGCCGCTACCCAAGCTTGCGGCGCGCGGCTAGCATCGTGCTCATGATGCTGACCAATCCGCTGCTCTGGGCCGTCATCGGCTATCTTCTGGGGTCGATTCCGTTCGGGCTGCTGTTGGCGCGCGGCCAGGGTATCGACCTGCGCGGCGTCGGTTCGGGCAATATCGGCGCGACCAACGTGCTGCGAACGGGGCGCAAGGGCATCGCACTGGCGACGCTGCTGCTCGATGCCGGCAAGGGTGCGGCGGCGGTGCTACTGGCGCAGCATTTCGCCGGATACGAGGCCGCGCAAATTGCCGGCGTCGCGGCGTTTGCCGGGCATTGCTTCCCGGTGTGGCTGAAGTTCCAGGGCGGCAAGGGCGTTTCGACTTTGCTTGGCGTGGCGTTTGCGGCTGCGCCGCTGATCGGCGTGTGCGTCGCGCTGGTGTGGCTCGGCGCGGCGGCAATCACGCGCTATTCGTCGGCGGGCGGGCTGGCGGCAGCGGTCGCGGCGCCGGTCGCGGGCTATTTCCTTGGCGCGCCGGGCTGGGCGATTGCGTTCGCGGTGATGGCGGTGCTGCTGTGGTGGCGCCATGCCGACAACATCAAGCGGCTGGCCAACGGTACCGAATCGAAGATCGGCGCCAAATGAGTGCGGCCGAAACGGTCGCGAAACTCCGGCTCATCCGCAGCGAAAACATCGGCCCCGTCACCTACCGACAATTGGTGATGCGCTTTGGCAACGCCGTCGCCGCCGTCGATGCGCTGCCTGATCTGGCACGGCGCGGCGGGCGCAATTTTCGCATCACGACCAGCGCCGAGGTCGAAAGGCGCATGGGTCGCCCGGCCGCCGAGTATTCGAATGCCGACGGCAGCATCACCTGGGAGTACAACCGTCAGCCGCAGGGCGTGCAGGCGGGCGAAGTCTCCCAGCCAGGTCGTGGTCACGGCGATGCCGACCGCGCCGCCCATGTTGCGCGACAGGTTGAACAGGCCGGACGCGTAGCGCAGTTCGGT
>CALMPZ010000386.1 GCA_937871645.1 uncultured Polymorphobacter sp. | reverse complement strand
GAATGTCGTTCTTGGCGCAATGCTGGAACGCTTGCGTCGCCGAAACGCGCGCGGTGGCCGCCGCCTCGGGCAGCTCCGCCGCACCCGTCGACAGTGCCCAGGCCCCGTAATAGCTGTTCGAACGCGCCAGCGTTGCCGACACGTACATGTCGGCGAGCATGTGCTTGATCGCCTGGAACGACCCGATCGGCCGGCCGAACGCCATGCGCTCGAGCGCATAGTCGCGCGCCATTTCGAGCGCACGGTCGGCACCGCCAACCTGTTCGAACGCGGTCAGCACGGCAGCACGGTCGTACACCGCCTGGATCGTCGCCCAGCCTTCGCCGGCAGCGCCCAGCGGCTCGGCTGCGGCGCCGTTGAACGTCAGCTTGGCATGGCTGCGTGTCGGGTCGATCGTGGCGACTGCCTCGCGCGTCACGCCGGCGGCGTTCAAATCGACGATGAACAGCGAAATCGCGCGTTCGTCATTGCCGCTGCCGGTGCGCGCCGCGACAATCGCGAAGTCGGCGATGTCACCGTCGGCGACGGGCAGCTTGACGCCGCTCAGCGTGCCGCCGCTGGCCTGCGTCTTGATGCCGCGCGCGGTCGTCGTGCCGGTGCCTTCGGCGAATGCGAAGGTGCCGATAGCTTCACCCGCCGCCAGCTTGGGCAGCCACGCCGCCTTCTGCGCCGGGCTGCCGGCCATCAACAGGAATTCGGTGGCGAGAAA
Source organism: uncultured Polymorphobacter sp. (assembly GCA_937871645.1). Taxonomy (GTDB): domain Bacteria; phylum Pseudomonadota; class Alphaproteobacteria; order Sphingomonadales; family Sphingomonadaceae; genus Polymorphobacter_A. Next base: position 1,657 of record CALMPZ010000386.1, on the reverse strand, counting down.
CACCGACGACGAGAACGGCACCGGCGCGATGACGCGGCCCAGTTCTTCGGCAACGACGCAGAGTTCGAGGTAGCCCGCACCCAGCCCGCCGAATTCCTCGGGGATGGCGATGCCGAGAAAGCCCATCTCGGCGAGGCCCTGCCACAGCGCCCGGTCGAACGGCGCCGCGCCTTCAAGCACCGCGCGCACCGCCTTGGGTGGGCACTTGGCCTCCAGAAAGCGCCGCGCTTCGGTGCGCATCTGCGCCTGTTCTTCGGAAAATTCAAAGTTCATCGCTGGTCCTGCTCGCTGGCGGCCTGTGTTGGCCGGTTATGTCATTCGCGGCGTCGCGGCGGCACGTCCCCAACCACCAGCGCGACGGCGCATATAAGACAGTGGTTGACGTGCGCGTCAACCTCGCGCATCGACGGCGCAACATTTCCAGCCAATATTCTTGGGAGATTCAGCCATGCTCGATACCGCCGCGCGCACTGCTTACGATGAAAACCACATCGCCTTCCGTGACACCGTCCGCAAACTCTTCGACCGCGAACTGATCCCGCACCTCGATCGCCACGAAGCCGAAGGCATTGTCGATCGCGACTTCTGGCGCGCTTGCGGCGATGCCGGTCTGCTGTGCCCGACGGTCCCCGAAGAATATGGCGGCCTCGGCCTCGATTTCGGCTTCAACGCCGTTATCGATGAAGAACTCGCCTATGCCGGCTCGTCGGCGGGCATCACGCTGCAGTCGGACATCGTCTGCGACTATATCGTCAACTACGGCTCGCCCGAGCAAAAGGCCAAGTGGCTGCCCAAAATGATTTCGGGCGAAGTCATCACCGCCATCGCGATGACCGAACCCAGCACCGGTAGCGACTTGCAGGGCATCAAGACCACCGCGCGCCGCGACGGCAACCACTTTGTCATCAACGGCTCGAAAACCTACATCACCAACGGCCAGAACGCCGACCTCGTTATCCTCGTCGCCAAGACCGACCCGACCCTGGGCGCCAAGGGCATGTCGCTGATCCTGGTTGAAAGCGACCGCGAAGGCTTTGCCCGCGGTCGCAACCTCGACAAGATCGGCCAGCACAGCGCCGACACCTCGGAGCTGTTCTTCAACGACGTCCGCGTGCCGATCACCAACTGCCTCGGCGACGAAGGCAAGGGCTTCGCCTATCTGATGAGCCAGCTGCCGCAGGAACGCCTGTCGATCGCCGTCTCGGCGCAGGCCGGCGCGCAACGCGCCTTCGACGAAGCCGTCAAGTTCACCAAGGACCGCAAGGCCTTCGGCAAGACCATCTTCGATTTCCAGAACACCCGCTTCCAGCTCGCCGACCTCAAGACCAAGCTGCAAGTCGGCTGGGCCCACCTCGACTATTGCATCAAGCGCCACCTCGCCGGCGAGCTGACGCCGGCCGAAGGCGCCGCCGCCAAGCTCTGGCACACCGAACTGCAGTGGGAAATCTGCGATATGGCGCTGCAACTCCACGGCGGCGCCGGCTACATGAACGAATACCCCGTCGCCCGCCTGTGGCGCGACGCCCGCGTCACCCGCATCTTCGGCGGCACCAGCGAAATCATGAAAGAAATCGTCAGCCGCGAAATCTGACGCGCGCCTGTTGACCCCTCCCTTTCAAGGGAGGGGCGACTCGCACGGAACGTGCGGCGGGGGTGG
>CALMPZ010000385.1 GCA_937871645.1 uncultured Polymorphobacter sp. | reverse complement strand
TCGCCGTCGGTTTCATCGAGCAGCCGCAGCCCGAGCGCGGTCAGGCGGCCGTCGCGCATTTGCGTCAGTTCGAATTCGATGCGCTGGCCTTCCTCGATGACGTCCAGCCCCGCAACATGCACCGCCGATACATGGACAAAGGCATCGCGGGCGCCGATGTCGGGCCGGATGAAGCCGAAGCCCTTGGCGCGGTTGAACCATTTGACGGTGCCGGTCGCCATCAGACGACAACCAGTTCTACTGGCGCAAAGCGGCCGTGCAACGCGCCGCTCGTGACGGCCTGCCAGGCGCGCACGCCTTTTGCGCCGGCGATGAGCCACAGCTGCCCGTCCTCGATCGCACGCGCTGCGTCGGTCTTTGAGGGTTCGAGGCTGCCATTGGGGTGCGAATGATAATGGCCGATGACGGTCTCGCCGCGGCCGCGGGCTTCGCGGTGTTCGCGCAGCAGTGCCGCCGGGTCGATTTCAAAGCTGCGTTCGGGGTGCGGTGCGACGTTTTTGGTGCTAGTGGCGGCGCGTATGGACCCCGCATGACCCAGCAACAGCCCGCAGGCTTCCAGCGGCGTAGCGCTGCGCGCATGCGTCTGCAGCGATTCAAGCGCCATCGTGGCAATCGTGCAACTTGCAATCTGACCATTCATCCCGACATCGGCTAGGCGATGGGGGACAAAATGTCGATGCTTGCTAATGCAGGGGGGCTTGCGAATTCAGGGGGGCTTGCTGAAGCGCCAGCTGCCGGGCCAGCCCAAGTGTGCGTGCTGGTCACGCCCGATATGGCGGGCTGGCGGCTCGACCGTGCGCTGGCGGTACTGGTGCCGACCCTGTCGCGCGAACGCCTCAAGGCCTTGATGAGCAGTGGCGCGGTCGCCGGTGTTACAGGACTGCTGCGTGATCCTGCCAAGAAAGCCGTCGCCGGCGACCGGCTGACGGTGACGATCCCGGTGCCGGCACCGTCGCATTCGGTTGCGCAGGACATCGCGCTCAACGTAGTATTCGAAGACGCGCACCTGCTGATCGTCGACAAGCCTGCCGGGCTGGTCGTGCATCCGGCGGCCGGCAATCTCGACGGCACGTTGGTCAACGCGCTGCTCCACCATTGCGCCGGTCGGCTGTCGGGCATCGGCGGCGTCGCGCGGCCGGGCATCGTCCACCGCATCGACAAGGACACCTCGGGGTTGCTGGTCGTGGCCAAGGATGATCCCACCCACGAGGGGCTGTCGCGGCAGTTCGCCGCACACACCGTCGAGCGGCTCTATACCGCCGTCGTCTTCGGCCAGCCGGTGCCGCCCGCCGGGCGTATCGAGGGCGCCCTGGCACGCAGCAGTGCCAACCGCCAGAAAATGGCAATCGTCCCCGAAGGTCGCGGCAAGCATGCTGTCACGCATTACCGGCTGGTGCAACTCTTGCGCGATGCCAGCGTTGTCGAATGCAAGCTTGAAACCGGTCGCACCCACCAGGTTCGCGTTCATATGGCGTCCATCGGTCACCCCCTACTCGGAGATCCAGCTTATGGACGCACCCGTAGCCAGCATCGTGCCGATCTCGCCGATCTCGGCTTCGCGCGTCAGGCGCTGCATGCCGCGACGCTCGGCTTCATCCATCCCATCACCAAAGAAAAAGTTTCTTACCTGAGTCCGCTGCCAGCGGATATACAGGACTTGATTAGTCGTCTTTCGATCTAAGGAATTTGTAAATGGCCAATGTGCCCGCCGTGATCCCCGCGATCGGCCCCGAAGCCGGGCTGAACCGCTACCTTGCCGAAATCCGCAAGTTCCCGCTGTTGGCACCCGAGCAGGAATACATGCTCGCCAAGCGCTGGGCCGAACATCAGGACCCCGAAGCTGCCGCGAAGATGGTAACGAGCCACCTGCGTCTGGTGGCCAAGATCGCCATGGGCTACCGCGGCTACGGCTTGCCCGTCGCCGAGCTGATTTCCGAAGGCAATATCGGGCTGATGCAGGGCGTCAAGAAGTTCGACCCCGAACGCGGTTTCCGCCTCGCGACCTATGCGATGTGGTGGATCCGCGCCTCGATCCAGGAATATATCCTGCGCTCGTGGAGCCTCGTGAAGATCGGCACGACCGCCGCGCAGAAGAAGCTGTTCTTCAACCTGCGCCGGCTAAAGGGCAAGATCAACGCCATGGAAGACGGTGACATGCATCACGAAGATGTCGCCAAGATCGCCACGACGCTCGGCGTGTCCGAAGACGAAGTCGTCAACATGAACCGTCGCATGGCGATGGGTGGCGACACCTCGCTCAATGCCCCGATGCGTGAAGACGGCGACGGCGAATGGCAGGACTGGCTGACCGACACCGGCCCGATCCAGGATGAAATCGTCGCCGACGCGCAGGAACGCGACCAGCGCCACGCGCTGCTCACCGAAGCCATGGACAGCCTCAACGAACGCGAAAAGCACATCCTGACGCAGCGCCGGCTGATCGACGAACCCGAAACGCTCGAGGAACTGTCGCAGCAGTACAATATCAGCCGCGAACGCGTCCGCCAGATCGAGGTGCGTGCCTTCGAGAAACTGCAGCGTGCGATGTACAGCTTGGCCGGTGCGCGTAATCAGCTGCCTGAGTTGGTATGAGGGATAAGGGCCTCCGGCGGGCAGGGGTGACCCCCCGGCCTTCGCCGGGGCAGGCTCTGCACCCGAATATTGGGTGGGCGCTGCTGCATCCAACGCTGATTGCAGTGCACTGCTCCGATAGATGGGTGCAGGGCCAAGGCCCTGCCC
>CALMPZ010000384.1 GCA_937871645.1 uncultured Polymorphobacter sp. | reverse complement strand
GGTCGAATCGGGGACGCAGGGCGCACTGCTGGCGCCGACCGAGATTCTGGCGCGCCAGCATCACGCCAATCTGCTGGCGCTGCTCGACGGGCTGCCGGTGCGCGTCGGGCTGCTGACCGGGCGCGACAAGGGCCGGGCGCGGGCCGAACTGCTCGGGGCGCTGGCGAACGGTGAAATCGACATCCTCGTCGGTACGCACGCGATCTTCCAGGATGCCGTCGATTATCAGGCGCTCGGGCTGGCGGTCATCGACGAACAGCACAAGTTCGGCGTTGCGCAGCGGCTGATGCTGGCGGCGAAGGCCGATGTGCCGCCGCACCTGCTGGTGATGACCGCGACGCCGATCCCGCGGACGCTTGCACTGACGGCGTACGGCGAAATGGACCAGTCGCGGCTCGACGAACTGCCGCCGGGACGCCAGCCGATCGAAACGCGCGTCACCGTGCTCGAACGCCTGCCCGAAGTTGTCGACGGGCTGGCGCGGCACCTCGCAGCCGGCAAGCAGGCCTATTGGGTCTGCCCGTTGGTCGAAGGCACCGAATCGGGCGACACCGCCGCCGCCGAAACCCGCGCCGCAGCGCTCCGCCAGCGCTTCGGCGACACCGTCGGGCTGGTGCATGGCCGCATGAAAGGCCCCGACAAGGACGCGGTGATGGCCGAATTCGCTGCGGGCAAGCTGCAGATGCTGGTGGCCACCACCGTCATCGAAGTCGGCGTCGATGTCCCCAATGCCTCGCTGATGATCATCGAAGCCGCCGAACGCTTCGGCCTCGCACAGCTCCACCAGTTGCGCGGCCGCGTCGGCCGCGGCACCGCGCATTCGGTGTGCCTGCTGCTGCGCGGCGCCGACATCACTGAAACCGCGCGCGCCCGACTGGCGCTGATGCGGCAAACCAACGACGGCTTCCGCATTGCCGAGGAAGACCTGCGCCTGCGCGGCGCCGGCGAAATGCTCGGCCACAAGCAATCGGGCGAACCCGAATTCAAACTCGCCGACCTCGACCGCATGACCGCGCTGCTGCCCATCGCGCGCGATGATGCGCGCCTGCTGCTCGACCGCGACGGCGGGTTGGATAGCGAGCGTGGCCGTGCGGCGCGGGTGCTGTTGTATCTGTTTGAACGCGATAGTGCGGTGGCGTTGCTGAGGTCGGGTTAAGGGCCTCCGGCGGGCAGGGGTGACCCCTGCACCCATCAATTTCACTTCGTCATCCCGGCGAAGGCCGGGACCCAGCTTCCTTCTTGCTGTCGGTGA
>CALMPZ010000383.1 GCA_937871645.1 uncultured Polymorphobacter sp. | reverse complement strand
TGCGTCACCCAGGTGTGCAGCGGCACCGGCGCGTCGTCAATCCTGCGGCTGCGGCGCGCCGCCTGCCCCGCCCGGATGGTGCACGTGTTCAAGCTCGACTTCGTGCTTGAAGATGTTGAGCTCGATGACGAAGAAGCACAGGATCCACAGCATGGCGTCGTAGAAATCGAGCCAGTCGCTGGTGAAGCCCCACCACAGCGCGATGACCACCAGCGCGGCGTACAGCCCGATCTTGACTCCGTTGCGGGCACGCCATTCGTGGGTGCCGAATTCGCCGGGCGCGAATACGTCATAGATGATCGTCGCGCAGACCAGCAGCCAGATCGCGGCATTGGCAAAGTCTAGCCATTCTTCCGAAATGAAATAGACCCACGCGGCGTTGATCGCGAGGCCGTAGCCGATGATCTGAAACAACCACAGCACCAGCTTTTCACGGCCATTGACATAGGGTTCGGTGAGCGCGCGGGTTTCCCATTCGAACACGCCAAGCAAAAGCACCCAGCCGAGGCTGTCGAGCGCTTCGTTGAGCGTGCCGTGGCGCAGATAGACAAAAATGTTGATGACGAGCAGCGTGTAGACGGTGATCTTGAAGCCGTTGAACAGCCAACGCCGCGTTGCAACCGTCACGTGTCATGCTCCATAATCAGTCCGGCACACTGGCTACACTATTGTTGCCTGCGCGTGACGCAAGGGCTGTCATGTCCTATGACGCGGGCAGTGCAGGGGCCGCCGACAATCGGCAAGACACGCCGCCGGACTTGGCATAGTCTACCGCCGAGGGAGACCGTCCATGCATGATTTGTCCGAATCCGTAGGCGTCGACAGGCCCAATCGAGCGGCTGATGTGAAACTCGTCCAGCAACTTCTCAACAATCACATCAAGGCACTCGCGCCGATGGCGCCGCTCGCCGTCACCGGCAAGGTCGATGAAGCGACGATCGCGGCCATTCGCGCCTTCCAGGCGAAAGTTGTCGGCTTGTCGAAGCCCGACGGCGCCATCGACCGCGGCGGCAAGACGATCAAGGCGCTATCGACCGACGCACCGGCGTCACCCCCCGACCCCGGCGATCAGTCAGCCATCAACAACGCCGCCATTGACGCCGCGGCGCAAAAGATCGGCTGCGAGCGCGCGGCGGTCAAGGCCGTGACGATGACCGAAGTCGGCATTCGCGGGCCGTTCGATGCGATGGGGCGCGCCACCATTTTGTTCGAACGGCACCTGTTCCACAAATGGACGAAGGGCCGTTTCGACGCCGCCCATCCCGACATTTCGAACGCGTCCGGCGGCGGTTACGGCAAATTTTCGGCGCAGTATCCCAAACTCGAACGGGCGATGGCGCTCGACCGTAGCGCTGCGCTCAAGTCGGCATCCTGGGGCGCGTTCCAGATTCTCGGCGAAAACCACAAGGCGGCGGGCT
>CALMPZ010000382.1 GCA_937871645.1 uncultured Polymorphobacter sp. | reverse complement strand
TCGCGGCAGCCGCGATCGCGCTCACGGCACTTCCCGCAACCGCCGTGCAGGTCTTTTCGACCAGCTATGACATGATCAATGGCGGCGGCCAGACATCGGGCGGCAGCTCGAACTATTGGGACCTCAGCTACAGCGGCAGTGGCGCAGCAAGCGTCGACGGCGCCGCGCTGTCCGGCGGCAGCGGCGACCTGACTGATGGCTATGTGCCCCCGGTCTATTGGTATGCCGTCGAAAGCCCGGCGGGCACCGGCCCCTATGTCGGCTGGAACCAGGTGGGCCAGGCCAACCCGGTCATCACCTTCCACTTCGCGCCGGGCACGACAGTCACCGGCCTCAACGTGTTCGTCGACAATACCACCTTTGGCGGCGTCTGGGCGCCCCAGACGATCCTGATCGACGGCGTCAACACTGCGTTCAGCGCGCCGAGCTTCGGCACCATCGGCTGGATCAATTTCACCGGCCTCAACCTGACCGGCAGCAGCCACACGCTCGAACTGCGCCAGTATGCGGGCAAGTGGCAATTCGTCGGCGAAGTCACCTTCGACGGCAGCGTCACCGCTGGCGTCCCCGAACCCGCCAGCTGGGCGCTGATGATTGCCGGCTTCGGCATGGTCGGCGGCGCGCTGCGCAGCCGCCGGCGCACCAGCGTCGCCGCCTGAAGCCAGTTCGCTTGAAATCGGCGCGGACGCGGTAACAGCGTCCGCGCCTTTTTCATGCGCGCCATGCCGCGCACTGCACTGACAGGTTGACGCGAACGTCATGAGCGGCTTTGAAGGGCGCGCAAAAGGAGCCTGCCCAGTGTTCGACAAGATCCTCATCGCCAACCGTGGTGAAATCGCCTGCCGTGTCATCAAGACTGCGCGCAAAATGGGCATCAAGACCGTCGCGGTTTATTCCGACGCCGATGCGGCCGCGCTGCATGTCGAAATGGCCGACGAAGCGGTGCGGCTCGGGCCGCCGCCGGCGGCCGAATCGTATCTGCTCGGCGATGCCATCGTGCAGGCGTGCTTGAAGACCGGCGCGCAGGCGGTGCATCCGGGCTACGGCTTCCTGTCCGAACGCGAATGGTTCGCCAGCGCGCTCGCCAAGGAAAATATCGCGTTCATCGGCCCGCCGCCCAAGGCCATCGCAGCGATGGGCGACAAGATCGAATCGAAGAAGCTGGCACAGGCCGCCGGCGTGTCGGTTGTCCCCGGCTTCATCGGTGAAATCGACGACACCGAGCACGCGGTGCGCATCGCCGGCGAAATCGGCTATCCGGTGATGATGAAGGCCTCGGCCGGCGGCGGCGGCAAGGGCATGCGGCTGGCCTGGTCCGAAAAGGACGTGCGCGAAGGCTTCCAGTCGACGCGCAACGAAGGCAAGGCGAGCTTCGGCGATGACCGCGTCTTCATCGAAAAGTTTGTCGAACAGCCGCGCCACATCGAAATCCAGCTGATCGGCGACCAGCACGGCAACACCGTCTATCTGAACGAACGCGACTGCTCGATCCAGCGCCGCCACCAGAAGGTTGTCGAGGAAGCCCCGTCGCCGTTCGTGACGCCCGAAATGCGCAAGGCGATGGGCGAACAGGCTGTCGCGCTGGCCAAGGGCGTCGGCTATTTCAGCGCCGGCACCGTCGAGTTCATCGCCGGCGCCGACCGCAGCTTCTACTTCCTCGAAATGAACACCCGGCTGCAGGTCGAACACCCCGTTACCGAATGCATCACCGGGCTCGACCTCGTCGAATGCATGATCCGCGTGGCAGCGGGTGAACCGCTGGGCTTCACGCAGAAGGACGTCAAGCTCGACGGCTGGGCGATCGAAACGCGCGTCTATGCCGAAGACCCGTATCGCGGCTTCCTGCCGTCGATCGGCCGCCTGTCGCGCTGCGCGCCGCCGGCCGAAGGTGACGGCGTCCGCGTCGATACCGGCGTTGTCGAAGGCGCCGAAATCAGCATGTTCTACGACCCGATGATCGCCAAGCTGATCACCCACGGCGCCACCCGCGCCGAAGCCATCGAAAAGCAGACGATCGCGCTCGACCGCTACCTCGTGCGCGGCGTCGGCAACAACATCGATTTCGTCTCCGCCGTCATGCAGCACGAGCGCTTCCAGGCCGGCGAACAGGTCACCACCGCGTTCATCGCCGAGGAATATCCCGACGGCTTCCACGGCGCCCCCGCGACACCCGAAACCATCGAGGGCCTCGTCGCCGCCGCGGCCGTCATCAACGCCGTCGATACCGAGCGCGCGCAGCTCATCGACGGGCAATTGAACGGCTACGGCGCGCAGTATGGCGAAGACTGGGTCGTCCAGCTCGGCGGCGAAAACCACCCGGTTTCGGTGCTTGCCGCCGGCGATTCGTACGATGTCGCGTTGGGCGACACGACCTTGCGACTGACCACCGAATGGCGCGTCGGCGAGCCTTTGTTCGAAGCGCGCCTCGAAGACGAGGACGGCAACCGCCGCACTATCGTCATCGCCATCGACCGGCTGGCAGCGGGCTTCCGGCTGACGACGCGCGGCGCCAGCCATATCGCGCGCGTGCTGACGCCGCGCAGCGCTGCACTCGCCGCCTACATGATCCCCAAGATCGCGCCCGACATGTCGCGCTACCTGCTGTGCCCGATGCCCGGCCTCGTCATGGCGCTCGGCGTCAAGGCCGGCGACAAGGTCGAAGCCGGCCAGGCACTCGCCACCGTCGAAGCGATGAAGATGGAAAACATCCTGCGCGCCGAGAAGTCGGGGACGATCAAGGAAGTCCGCGCCAGTGTGGGTGAGAGCCTTGCGGTTGACGCGGTGATTCTCGAGTTCGAAGTTTAAAGAGCCTCCGGCGGGCAGGCCGGAGGCCCTTTAACGCGGCGACGGCGGCGTGCCGCCCGTCTCGCACGCAAAGCGGTTGCCCGCCTGCACACAATCGAACGTCTGGCTGGCGCGGCGGTAGCGTAGCGCCGGCGTGCCCGACTGTACCGCCGCCTTGACGTCGGCGACCGAGCGCACGTCCTTGCCATTGACCGTTTCGATCAGGTCGCCGGGGCGCAGGTTGATCAGCCGCAGCGCCGGTGCCGAAGTTGAAATCTCGATGACGACGACGCCCTTTTCGGGGAAGCCGAGCCCAAGTTCCTGGGCGTAAGCCGGCGACAGGTTGGCGATTTTGCTGCCGTTGAGGATGTTGTTGCCGGTGATGACGGTGATGTTGCGCGGCGGGTTTTCGGGCGGCTTCTCCAGCTTTACCGGTACGGTCATCGGCTTGCCGTCGCGGATGATGCCGATGTTGACGGTGCTGCCGACGGCTTCGGTGGCGATTTTGTAGCGCAGCACGCCGGCATTGGCGACGTCGCTGCCGCCCACCGACACCAGCACATCGCCTTCCTTCAGCCCGGCGTCAGCGGCGGGCGAGCCGGGCGCGACATTGGTCAGCAGCACGCCGCGCGGCGTTTCAAAGCCGAGCGCGCGCGCCGTGTCGGGGGTCAGGCCCTCGCCTTCGGCGCCGATCCAGCCGGTGACGAGCTTGCCCGACGGCGCGGCCTTCAGGAACACCCGCACCATGTTCGAGGGGATGGCAAAGCCGATGCCGACCGAATTGCCGGTCTGGCTGGCGATCATCGTGTTGATGCCGATCAAGCGCCCGCGCATGTCGAGCAGCGCGCCGCCCGAGTTGCCGGGGTTGATCGCGGCGTCGGTCTGCAGGAAGAATTGCCGGTCGGAAGCCCCCAGCCCGTTGCGCGCCAGCGCCGAAATGATGCCGTGCGTGACGGTCTGCCCGATGCCGAACGGGTCGCCGATGGCGAGCACGATGTCGCCGACTTCGACAGCGTCCGAATCGGCCAGTTCGACGGTCGGCAACTGTGCGCCCTTGGTGTCGATGCGCAGCACTGCAAGATCGGTGCGCGGATCGGAGAAGACGATCTTTGCCGGATACTCGCGGCGGTCGGCGAGCGACACCAGAATGTCGGTCGCGTCACCGACGACATGGCTGTTGGTGACGATCAGACCGTCGGCATCGACAATGACGCCGGACCCGAGCGAGCGCGCGACGCGCGGCGGCGGCGCAACGCCCGAAAACTGCTGGCGCAGATATTCTTCCATCGTCCGCGGGCCGCTGGCGACCAGCTTGGCGGCGAAGATGTTGACCACCGCCGGCGCAGCGCGCTTGACGACGGGGGCGTACGACAGCTGGATCTGCCCCGGATCGGCCGGTACGACGCGCGTCGCCGCTGGTGCCGCCGTCTGGGCATCCGAAGCGGCGGGGTGCAGGTCGAGCCCGACGAACAGCGCCACCGCAGCAGTCGCGCCCAGCGCGCCGAGCAGCAGCGCGCGGGTCGCGGTCAGCGGTTTGGCGGGGGTGGTGGTCATGCGGCAGTTCCCGTTCGACTATGCGCTTGCGGTGCCGGTTGTTGACCGGCAATGCTGAAGCGAGGCTGAATAGCAGCATATCTGGGGAGTTCGGCATATGAAACTGTGGCACTGCGCCGACGCGCGCTCGTTCCGGCCGCTGTGGGCGCTCGAAGCGCTGGGGCTGGACTATGCGCTCGAGCTGCTGCCGTTCCCGCCGCGCTTCCTCAAGCCCGAGTATCTGCAGACCAACCCACTGGGGACTATTCCGTTTTTCGAGGACGGCGCGACACACATGACCGAATCAGCGGCGATCGTTGAGTATCTGGCGACGCGCTATCGCGGGCAGGGGGCGGTTGACCTCGCCGTCGATGTCGCCGGTCCCGACTATGGCGCCTGGCTCAACTGGCTGCACTATGGCGAGGCGACGCTGACCTTCCCGCAGACCCTGGTGCTGCGCTACACGCGGTTGGAACCCGAAGAACGCCGCCAGCCCAAGGTTGCCGCCGACTATGCGCGCTGGTTCGTCAAGCGCACCGTCGCGGTCGAAAACGCACTGGCGGGCGGCAACGACTGGCTGTGCGCCGGGCGCTTCACCGCCGCCGATATCTCGGTCGGCTATGCGCTGCTGCTGGCGAACACGCTGGGCCTGGGCGATGAACTTGCGCCGGTGGTGCAGGACTATTGGCAGCGCCTCAAATCCGCGCCGGGGTTTGTTGGTGCAAAGGCGGCGCAGCGCGGCGCTTCGGCGATTCCGGCGGTGTAGCGCCGCCGAAATAAACTTCGTCATCCCGGCGCAGGCCGGGACCCAGCTTTCTTTGCGGCGCCCCGAGTTAAGCCAACGGGGTCCCGGATTTGGCCGGGATGACCAGAATATATCGGCGCAGGCCTGCGGCGCTAAAGCTGGCGCACGGCCGTTACGTCAGCTTGCACCAGCGGGCGGTACAGATGCGGAAACAGTGCGCCGCCGCGCGACGGCTCCCAGCGCAGCATTTCGCCGAGTGCGTCGGCGTCGCAGGTCACTTCGACCAGGCCCGCTTCGCCGGCAAAATACTTCTTGCGGGTGACGACGGCCTGCTCGGGCGTCGACAGATGGATGAAGCCGTCACGCACATCGTCCGCCGAGCCGGCGAAGCTGCCTTGCGTTTCGAAGCTCGCCCATTCGGCGGCGCGCAGGAGTTTGACGACAGGACGCACGGGTGGCACTTTCATGACAGTGGCGGGCGGTGTTGCTAAAGCCGGACTTTGCGATGCAGGGCATGGGCCGATCGGGTCAAGCGTAATCAACTGAAGGGCAGGGGGCATTGAACCGACAAGACGACGCCACGGCCGCACCCCCGCGCTGGACGGTGGTGATTCCCTGCTACAACGAGGAAGCCTTCATCGGTGCGACGCTGGCGTCGCTGGCGGCGCAGACCGAGCGTTTCGCGCTGATTGTCGTCGACAATGCCTCGACCGACGCATCGGCTGCGGTGGTGCGCGCCTGGGCGGCGGCGCACCCGCACATTGCAACGCATCTGATCGATGAACCCAAGCCGGGGCAGGTGCACGCGCTACGCGCCGGGCTGCTGGCAGTCACCACCGAACTTGTCGCGGTGTGCGATGCCGATACCGAGTATCCGCCCGCCTATCTGGCGCGTGCGGCGGCGCTGTTCGATGCGCGCGGGCCGGAGACGGTGGCAGTGCTCGCGCATGACGCCGTTGCCGGCGCCGAGGCGACACTGCCGGCGCGGGCGCGGCGCTGGCTCTACTCGAACGTCATCCCTTATCTGCTCAGCGGCCAGGCGCATGCCGGCGGCTATGCGCATTGCTACCGCACCGCCGCGCTGGGCGCCGCAGGGGGCTATGACGCGGCGATCTGGCCCTATGTCGTCAAGGACCATGAACTCGCCCACCGGATGCTCAAGCAGGGCAACATTGCCTATGCGACCGACCATTGGTGCGTGCCCAGCCTGCGCCGTGCCGACCGCAAGGGCGTGCGCTGGACGCTATTCGAACGCATCGTTTACCACGCCACGCCGTTCGCGCTGAAAGACTGGTTTTTCTACGACTTCCTGGCCAAGCGCTTTGTGGGGCGCAAGCAAACCGATGTCGTGCTGCGCCAGCGCGAATGGACGACAAAGGTGCCATAGAGTCGCGGCAATAGTCGTGCAAAATCGCTGCAACAACTGCCGTTGCCGTGGCGTCAAAGGGCGCTTGCTTGCAATTGGCGCCCGAAAGGCGCATATGGCCCGCAGCCGAAATTGCAGGCTTTCGTCAGGCGGCGTTCGCGCACCTCTTTCGTTTACTCAGCAGTCGGTGTCTGCGCGCATTTGGCGTGTGGGCCGTTAAAACTATCTAAGGACGTTTCTACATGGCGATCGGTACCGTCAAATTTTTCAACAGCGCCAAGGGCTATGGCTTTATCGCTCCGGACGGCGCGTCGAAGGACGTTTTCGTCCACGTTTCGGCCGTCGAGCGTTCGGGCCTCAACGGCCTCAACGAAGGCCAGAAGGTCAGCTTCGATGTCGAGAACGACCGTCAGGGTCGCAGCTCGGCGGTCAACCTCGCGCTGGTCTAAGCCGTATGGCAAAAGAAGAAGCGATCAAGATCGAGGGCGTTATTGCGGAAATCCTGCCGGATGGCCGGTTCCGCGTCCGCCTCGAAAACGAACACGAGATCATCGCCTATACGGCGGGCAAGATGCGCAAGAACCGCATCCGCTCGATCGTCGGTGACCGCGTGCACGTCGAAATGACGCCGTATGACCTCGACAAGGGGCGCATCGTCTTCCGTGAGAAGACCGTCAATCCGCCGATGAACCAGCGTCGCTTCTTCCGCCGCTGACGAACAGAAGTTCCGGGGCCACCGTGCCCCGGAACGACTTTCAAATCCAGGAGTTCGCGCGATGTCCAGTTCGAGCCCCAGTTCGAGTCGGAGTGCTGCCGACGATTCCGGCGTAACCGAAATCAACCTCGATACCCCCGATGTGCGCGCCGCCGACTTCCGCATCGTGAAGTTCCGCGAAACCGACTATCGCACCGGCTGCGTGACCAGCCGCGAAGTCGAAGCGCCCGTCATCAACCGTTTCAGCGACCATGTGCTCGTGCGGTTGCCCGATGGTGCCAGCCTGCGCGTCCAGGAAAAGCGCCGCTAAACTGCGTGCGCTGCGGCTGTCGCAGCCGCGACCTCAACCCCAAAATTTGACCGTCATCCCGGCGAAAGCCGGGACCCATCATCGGTTCAGCACGCGCACGCGAAAACGCAGATGGGTCCCGGCTTTCGCCGGGATGACGGTCGCAAGTGATTGAGCGTGGCTTGCCAAATCAGTGAAGCGGCGGGTCGTCGCGCAACGCACTCGACGGCGCCTCCCGCAGCCATACCCC